>JBBRHS010000242.1:0-4949 GCA_038222385.1 Acidimicrobiia bacterium | reverse complement strand
CCGGGCGGCGGTGCGCGACCTCTGCGTGCTCGGCTGGCGGGAGTACATGGCCCATGTCGAGCAGGGACTCGTGCCGTTCGCGCCGACCGACGACGGGCGCTGGAACGGACCGGCCGTCGACCTCGAGGCGGCCCGAACTGTCGAGCGGCCGGCGGCGTTCGTCGACACCCTCGACACCGTTCCGGTGATGCTCGTGATCACCGCGCGCCTCGACCAACTCGCGGTGCTCGACAACGGCCTCGACCGTCAGAGCATCGTCGGCGGCGGCTCGATCTACCCGTTCGTCCAGAACATCGTGCTCGCGGCCCGCAACGAGGGGCTCGGCGCCGCCGTCACCACCTTCCTCGTGCGCCAGGAGCCCGCCGCCCGCGCGCTCCTCCACATCCCGACGGGCGTGGCGATCGCGTCGCTCGTCGCGATGGGGCATCCCGTGAAGCAGGTCACCAAGCTCCGCCGCCGTCCCGTCGAGGAGTTCGCCCGCACCGACACCTTCGACGGCCCGCCGTTCACGGCCTGAGGCGGGCCTCGAGCCGGGTGCGGAGGTCGGCGGGGATGGACTCGGGGGTGTGGGAGCCCGGCAGCACCGACACGTAGGTGATGGTGGCGGAGCACGCGGGCTCGCCACCGGTGGTCGCGACGTAGCGGAGGTCGAGGCTGGTCGTGCCGAGGCGGCTCGGGGTGACCGCGATCTCGACCGGCTGATCGAAGCGGGCCGGGCCCTGCCACTCGAGCACGGCCTTCACGAGCATCACGTCGAAGTCGGTGAAGAACGCGACGTCGGGCTGGTAACCGAGCGCCTCGAAGAAGCGGGTACACGCCTCGTCGAAGTAGGTCAGCCAGTGCGCGTTGAACACGACGCCCTGCATGTCGACCTCGGCGTAGCGCGGCCGGATCGTGTGGACGAACGGGACGTCGTCAGCCACGCAACTCGGCGTCATGGGCGGTCACGACGGCGTCGATCGCAGCCTGGCGGAGCCCGCCGACCTCGTCGTCGGTGAGGGTGCGCTCGGGCGACCGGTACCGGATCGCGAACGCGAGGCTCCGGCGACCCGGGCCGAGCGCATCGGATCGGAACTCGTCGAACACTCGCACGGCTTCGATGAGCCCGGTTCCGGTCGCGCGCAGCGTCGTGAGCACCGTGGCCGCGGCGATCCGCTCGTCGAGCACGAACGCGAGGTCGATGTTCGAAGCCGGGAACCGAGACAGTGGGCGGAAGGTACGGTCCCGACGTTCCCCCGCGAGCAGGGCATCGAGGTCGAGCTCGAGCGCGACCACGGGGACCTCGGCGTCGAGCGCGTCGGCCGCGATCTCACCTGCGCCACCGACCACCACCCCGTCGAGCACCAGCGATGCGGCTCGGCCGGCCGCGAACCCCGCGACGTCGGTGGCGACCAGCTCGAGCGACGCGAGGTCGAGGGCGTCGCCGAGCGCGCGCACGGTGTCGGCGAGGTCGTACACATCGACCGGACGGTCGGGCTCGGCGGGTCGTCGCAGCACGGATCCGGCGAAGACGACGGCAACGCCGTCGCGCTCGTCGGGAAGCAGCGCTCCGTCGGTGGGAGCACGGAAGACGTGCCCCATCTCGAACAGCGCGAGATCGGTCAGGCCCTGGGCAGCGTTGCGGTCGACTGCGGCCAGGAGCCCGGGGAGCACGGCCGGGCGCAGGATCGCTTCGTCGGCCCGCAGCGAGTTCACCGCCTCGACCAGTCCGTCGAGCGGGAGACCGAGCTTCGTCAGCTGGGCCGGTGCGATGAGCGGGACCGACACCGCCTCCGAGCAGCCGAGCCCGACGAGCACGTCGGCGACGAGCCGACGGTCGCGCTGGCGCGGGGTGAGGCCGCCGGTCTGGCCCGAGACGTTGGGCAGCGTCTGGGGGATGGTCGCCAGCCCGACCCGCCGCGCGACCTCCTCGACGAGGTCGATCTCGCGTTCGAGGTCGGGCCGCCAGCTGGGCGCGACGGTCGCGAAGTCGGGACCCTTGCCCTCGACCTCGATCCCGAGCGGCACCAACGCGTCGCGGACCGCGGTCGGGACGAGGTCGAGACCGAGCAGCTGGTTGACCCGGTCGGTTCGAATCGTGATGTGGGCCCGCTCCACGGGATCGGGGGACACGTCGAGCGGCGCGGGCGCGACGACAGCGCCCGCGACTTCCTGCAGGAGCTCGCAACAACGATCCGCACCCGCCGCGACCGCTTCGGGATCGATGCCGCGTTCGAAGCGGTGACTCGACTCCGACCGCAGCCCGGTTCGCTTCGACGAGCGGGCGATGCCCATCGGGTCGAAGTACGCGGCTTCGATCAGCACCGCGGTCGTGGTGTCGGACACCTCGGAGTCGCCGCCGCCCATGATCCCGGCGAGGGCCTGGGGTCGATCGTTCGCGTCGCAGATCACGAGATCCTCGGCGGTGAGCATGCGCTCGACCCGGTCGAGCGTCGTGAGACGCTCGCCGTCGGTCGCGAGCCGCACCCGGATCCCCTTGCCGCCGAGCCGGTCGAGGTCGAACGCGTGCAGCGGTTGGTTGCGTTCGAGCAGCACGTAGTTGGTCACGTCGACGACGTTCGAGATCGGCCGCATCCCGGCGAGGGTCAGGCGACGCGCCATCCACGCGGGCGACTCCCCCATCGTGACCGTCGCGACCCGGGCCACGTAGCGGGGACACCGGTCGGGCGCGTCCACGACCACGCTCACCTGGTCTCCGGTCGCCGCTCCCGACTCCACCACCTGCGGGGTCGGCACCTCGAACGGAAGGGAGAAGTGCGCGGCGAGCTCGCGTGCGATGCCGACGATCGACATCGCGTCGGGCCGGTTGGGGGTGATCGAGAGATCGAACACCACGTCGTCGAGCTCCAGCGCCTCGCGCACGTCGAGGCCGAGGTCTGTGTCCTCCGGCAGGGCGAGGATCCCGCTGTGGTCGTCACCGAGGCCGAGTTCGGTCGGCGAGCAGAGCATCCCTTCCGAGACGATCCCGCGGATGTCCTTGGCCTCGAGGGTGATGCCACCCGGCAGCGTGGCGCCGGTCGGAGCGTACGCGACCACCATGCCGGCGACGATGTTCGGTGCGCCGCACACCACGGTGATCCGGCCGATGCCGTAGTCGATGTCGGCGAGGCGGGCGCGGTCGGCGTTCGGATGGGCTCGCACGTCGAGGATGCGGGCGACGACCACGCCACCGAGCTCACGGCCGGGTTCCTCGATGCCTTCGACCTCGAGGCCGAGGTGGTCGAGCGCTTCGGCCACGTCGCGCGCGTCGGCTTCGACCGGTGTGAAGTCGCGGATCCACGAGAGCGGGGCGCGCATCGTCAGTACTGCTCGAGGAAGCGGATGTCGTCGTCGAAGAACGTCTTGATCGGTTGCACGCCGTACTTGATCATCGGCATGCGTTCGATCCCGAACCCGAACGCGAAGCCGGAGTACTCCTCCGGGTCGATGCCCACGTTGCCGAGCACATTGGGGTCGATCATCCCGCAGCCCCCGAGCTCGATCCACCCGGTGTGCGAGCAGACCCGGCACCCGGCGCCGGCGCAGAACGGGCAGCTCACTCCGTACTCGGCCGACGGTTCCGTGAACGGGAAGTACGACGGCAGCAGCCGCGACCGAACGCCCTCGCCGAAGTAGGCGGTGGTGAACGCCTGCATGGTTCCCGCGAGATCGCCGAACGTGATGCTCCGGTCGACGGCGAGACCTTCGATCTGGTGGAACACCGACGAGTTGCGGGGGCTCGGCGCCTCGTTGCGGTAGACGCGGCCGGGCATGATCGAGAAGATCGGCGGCGCCTGGGTCTCCATCACCCGGATCTGCACCGGCGACGTGTGCGTGCGCAACACGACCTGTTCGGGATCACCGAGTTGCACGTAGAACGTGTCCTGCATCGCGCGGGCGGGGTGCCCGGGCGGGAAGTTCAGTGCCTCGAAGTTGTGCCAGTCGTCTTCGACCTCGGGCCCCTCGGCCACCTGGTAGCCGAGGGCGACGAACACGTCTTCGAGCTCGCGTTGGGTCTGGGTGATGAGGTGGAGGTGACCCCGGCGCCGGCCGTGGGTCCCCAGGGTGAGGTCGAGCGCCGGCCCCCGGCGCACGGCCGCGGCCCGCTCGATCTCGGTCTTGCGGGCGTCGAGCGCTTCGGTGACCGAGGCGGTGAACGCCTTGACCGCGGCGCCGACCACCGGCTTCCGGTCGTTGGGCAGGTCCTTGATCCTGACCTTCACCGCCGCGACCAGCGACTTCTTGCCGGTCAGCGACCTGCGCAGCTCGTCGATCTCGTCGATCGACACGGCCGCACCGATCGCCGCACGGGCAGCGTCGAGATCGAGAGCGGCGGCGAGAGCAGCGTCGTCCATGGGCGCCCGAGTCTAGAGATCGCCTCCCCCGCCGAGGCTGATAGTTGCTCCCGGTGGCGCGGCAGCTCTTACTCAGTCGAGGTAGAGGACGGTCATGAGCGCCTCGTAGCGTCGCGCTGGCGCTTCGCTTCGAAGAGGAGCACGCTTCCGGCCATCGCCACGTTGAGGCTCTCGGCTGTCCCCGTCATCGGGATCGTGAGCATCTCGTCGATCGAGGAACCGATCTCCTCGGAGAGGCCGTGGGCCTCGTTGCCGAGCACGAGGGCCACGGATCCACCCAGCACCCCGACGCCGGTGTAGGGCCGACCACCCCTGGCGACGGTGCCGAGACGCCTTCGGCCAGTGGCAGCCACGACGGTGAGTGCGGCCGGTAGGTCGTCGACCGTCGCGATGGGCACACCGAAGATCGATCCGGCCGAAGCGCGCACCACCTTGGGCGAGAACACGTCGGCAGTGCCGGGCCCGACGACGACGCCGACAGCTCCCGACGCCTCGGCGGCGCGCACCAAGGTGCCGACGTTGCCGGGGTCCGAGACCCCTGCGAGCACCAGCAGACACCCACCCTCGGCGAAGTCGTGGGGCGCGACGACCTCCGGGCGCGGCGCCACCGCGACG
>JBBRHS010000241.1:0-4959 GCA_038222385.1 Acidimicrobiia bacterium | reverse complement strand
TCGGAGTCGTACGGATCGAACAACGGCCGGAACTGCTCTTCCGGGCCGAGGCCCGCGGCCTCGGTTCCGAGCACGCCGCGGGCCACCATCCGGTTCTCGTTGCCCTCGACGGTGTTGATCTCGCCGTTGTGGCACAGCAGGCGGAACGGTTGGGCGCGTTCCCACGCCGGCATCGTGTTGGTGGAGAAGCGGCTGTGGAAGATCGCGAGCGGTGCCGCGAAGTCGTCGGCCGCAAGGTCGGGGTAGAACGCCGTGAGTCGGTCGCTGATCACGAGTGCCTTGTATGTGACCGTGAGGAAGCTCCAGCTCGCGAAGTACGCGCGTACGTCGGCTTCACGGCAGATCGCCTCCGCGGCGCGCCGGGCACGGTACGCGCGCCGCTCTGCCTCGGCCACTTCGACACCCGCCGGGCGTACGAGGAACGCCTGGCGCATCGCCGGAAGGTCGGCCCGAGCACTTTCGCCGATCTGCTCCGGGTCGATCGGCACGTCCCGCCACCCCGCGAGCTCGAGTCCCTCGGCCGCGCAGGCATCGTTCACCGCGGTCTCGGCCACGGTCCGGCCGGCCGCATCGTCGAGATCGAGGTATGCGTTGACGATCCCCAGCCGCTCGGCCGGCAGGTCGCGCGCCGTCGCCTCGGTGGCGACACGGCCGAAGAACGTCCGCGGGATCGGAACGAGGATCCCCGCGCCGTCGCCCGAGAGGCCGTCGGCCGCGATCGCGCCACGGTGCTTCACACATGCGAGACCGGTGAGGGCGAGCTCCACGATCTCGCGGCTCGGCTCACCCGACGTGTGGGTGACGAAGCCGATACCGCACGAGTCGAGCTCGGCGTGGCGGAGGTGGCTGCGCTCGCGGTGACTCACTGGTACAAGCTCCGTTTCGCTCTGAGACCCGGCTCTGGCACGGGAGATCAAGTGAGCGACGGCGCTGTCGCGAGGCTACGAGCATAGCTCTGGGCCCGGTGCCCTCCACCATCGGATTCGACCGGGCCTCGGTCATCGGGCTGCTACAACAACGCTGATGCCGACACATGATCCGAAGCCAGTGGTCGCGGTGCTCGGCGGCGGCCAACTCGGCCGCATGCTCGGCCTCGCCGGGGTCCCGATGGGGGTGTCGTTCCGGTTCCTCGACCCGTCGCCCGACGCCGGCGCTGCGAGGGTCGGCGAGCTGGTGGTCGGCACGCTGGGAGATCCGGAGGCGGTGGCGGCGGTGGCAGCCGGAGCCGACGCCGTCACCTACGAGTGGGAAGGCGTGCCCGCTTCGGTGGTCCGCCCGCTGGTCGCCGCCGGTGTCGCGGTGTGGCCGCCCCCCGACGCGCTCGAAGCATCCCAGGACCGGCTGGAGGAGAAGCAGCTGTTCGGATCACTCGGGATCCCGGTCGCCGAGTTCGCGCCGGTCGACGACGGAGCCTCGATCACGGCAGCCCACGCGGCGTTGGGTCCACGTGCGGTGCTGAAGACCCGGCGGGGCGGCTACGACGGCAAGGGCCAGATCGTCATCGACGAGTCGACCGATCTCGACGCGGCGGTCGGCCAGCTCGCCGCCGCCGGTCCGTTGATCCTCGAGCAGTTCGTCGACTTCGACCGTGAGCTGTCGATCATCGCGGTGCGGAGCCGGGGCGGTGAGATCCGCTGTTGGCCCCTCGTCGAGAACCGCCACCGCGGCGGCATCCTGCGGACGTCGATCGCGCCCGCGCCCGACTCCGCTCGTCTCCAGGCCGCGGCCGAGCAGGCGATCGGTGCGATCATGGAACGGTTCGACTACGTGGGAGTGCTCACCCTCGAGCTGTTCCAGGTCGGAGATCGATTGCTCGCCAACGAGATGGCTCCCCGGGTCCACAACTCCGGGCACTGGACCATCGAGGGCGCGGTCACCAGTCAGTTCGAGAACCACATCCGAGCGATCCTCGGCTGGCCGCTCGGGAGCACGGACCCGATCGGGGTCAGCGCGATGGTGAACTGCATCGGCGTGCTCCCCGAACCCGGCGCGGTGCTCGCGGTTCCGGGCGCGCACCTGCACCGCTACGGCAAAGCGCCGCGACCGGGTCGCAAGGTCGGTCACGTCACCGTCGTCGCCCACGACGCGACCGAGCGCGAAGCGCGGCTCGATGCCCTGCGGAACGTGGTCCCTGCCGACGAAGGCTGACGAACCGCGCCGAACGAACTTGGGTGAATCTTTACCGTCTCGCGCTCGGGCGACGGTCCCCGTCCTGCCGATACCCGGAAGGAAGGATCGCGACAAAGGGACCGAGGATGCGACACAGGACGAAGCTCGCTACGACAGTGGCCCTCGCACTCACCATCTCCTCTGGCATTGCCGCCGTCGGTGCCACCACCGGCCTCCTGGCGGTCGGGCCGGAATCCTCACCCGGGACGGCTCGGGTGATC
This sequence comes from Acidimicrobiia bacterium, assembly GCA_038222385.1. Taxonomy (GTDB): domain Bacteria; phylum Actinomycetota; class Acidimicrobiia; order IMCC26256; family JANYLB01; genus JANYLB01. The sequence goes on along the minus strand of JBBRHS010000241.1, from coordinate 2,569 downwards.
GACAAGAAGGACGCAGGCGGCCGCGAGGCGCCTCCGGTCGGTACACCGGCCGGCACAGATCCCGGCGCTGCTGCCGGGCTGGGGAACCGTGCGGTTCCGGGAGCCTCGGCGGGAGAGCCGGCGGCGAACGCATCCGTTTCGGCACCGATCTCAGCGCCGATGCGGGCGACTGCCGTAACCGGCGTTGCGTCGACGGCGCCGGGAGAAGACGACGCCGAACCCGCCCCGCTCCCGACGACGACGACTCCGACGACGCCCGTGGTCACTCCCCCCGTACCCGCCCTCGATTGCCACGGGAGCGACGACGGGATGTCGGAGGCCGAGAAGCAGGCGCGAGAACGTGCGTGTGAGGGAGCGCACGACGATGACTGAGCAGACGGACCGCCCCAAGCCGCGCAAGCGCGGGTACGCGGCGTTCTCAACTCGGATCGTGATGACCGGAGCGAGCATCGCGGCGACGTTCACGATCGTGACGGCCCTCGCGGTGAGCGCACCGGCGATCGGCCGGGCGAATCGCTCCAGTGTCGCGGCAACCACTTCGCCGACACCCGCGGGAGCCGCGCCTCCGCCACAAGCACCAGCCACGGGCGTTGTTCCGGGCGCTGTCGCTGCCATCCCCGGCGGCGCGACCGGTGCGCCGGTCGGCGCTGCGTCGAGTCCCGACACGGCTGGAGCCCCGGTCACGCCGAGCTCCGGCGAGCCGGCGAGCGAGACCGTCGGGTCGCCGGCCCCGGTTGCGTCGTCGACCCCCGCGCTGCCCACCCCGGCCGCGGCGCCCTCGGCACCCACACCGACAGCCCCTCCCGCACCCGCACCGACCGCCGCTCCCGCACCCCCTACTCCGAGCACCGGCCCGAGCTGACCGGTGCTCGCGGCGCTCGATCCGAGGACCTGGTGGTTCGTGACGCGAGCCAGTGGGCTCGTCGCCTGGGCATTGCTCTCCCTCGCAGTCATCTGGGGACTCGCGCTGTCGACGAAGACTTTCGGACGCAATCCCAAGCCTGCTTGGCTCCTCGATCTCCACCGTCACCTCGGAGGCCTGGCCGTGGTCTTCACCGGCGTGCATCTCCTCGGGCTCGTCGCCGACACCTACGTCGCGTTCGGATGGCGCGAACTGTTCGTTCCCCTCGCGTCCACGTGGAAGCCCGGAGCCGTCGCGTGGGGAATCGTGGCTTTCTACGTGCTGCTCGCAGTCGAGATGACGTCCCTGCTGCAGCGTCATCTCCCGCGCACGTGGTGGCGCCGCTTCCACGTGCTGAGCTTCCCGCTGTTCGTCTTTGCGACCGCACATCTCGTGACGGCCGGCACCGACGCCGGATCAGCGCTCACCCAGTGGATGGCGGTCGTCGTGAGCACGATCGTCGCCTTCCTCGTGTTGGTCCGACTGATCGCACGCCGCGAGCCCATTCGACCACGGCCGTCGCGCGCCGCGCCCGACGACGCGGCCGACCTCGAGAATCGGCTCAGTCGTCTCCGCGCCGCGTTGCCCGCTGACGAAGGGTGACGCGGGGCCCGACGTCCTCGCGGTAGCGGCCGCTGAGGCGGAACGCGAGGTGCACCTCGATGAGGCCGACGATCGAGCCGATGATGATGCCGATGAGGGCGTGGCTCCCGAAGCGAACGATGAACACCTCGTGCTCGACTGCGTGGTGCACGAGATCCTCGACCACGTGCTCGAGCCCGATCGGCACGGTGACGAGCAGCAGCACGAGCCAGAAGTGCGGCCGCACGAGGCGCGCCGACCGCCGGAAGGCATCAACCGCGCTCCGGTCCTCGATGGTGATGCACGGCCCGACCAGCCCGAAGAACGTGAACGCGATGATCCCAGGAACGAAGAAGAGCGCCAGCCCGATGCCGGTAACCGCGAACAGCATGAACTCGGCGAGAATCAGCCGCCCGTAGGGCAACGTGCGCAGCACCGTGCCCAGCGACTGCCGCTCGTTGTGGCCGCGTTCGACCCCCACGATCCGGTCGAGCAGGCCGGGGTAGAACACGGTTCCGGCGGCGCTCAACGCTGTCAGCATCAGGGCGAGCAGGAGCTTGGCGATGCTGAAGCCCCAGCCGTTGTCGAGCACGATGTTGCCCTGGACCTCGACCGCTCCGAACAAGCCGAACACGACGACCGCGCTGATCGCTACGGGCCAGAACTCGACCCGGTAGGTGTGGAAGGCGGCCCGCAGGATGTCGGCGGGCCGCAGGTCCCCGGCTACTTGATCGCTCCGGTCTCACGCAGCTTCGCCACGTCGGCCGCGGCGAAACCCCAGTCGGTCAGCACTTCGTCGGTGTGCTGACCCGGCCACGCGGGCGGACCCTGGATCGTTCCCGGAGTCCGGCTGAAGCGAGGCGCCGGCGCAGGCTGGTCGAGCCCGTACTCGTGCACCACGGTGTTGCGCGCCTTGATGTGCGGGTGGTCGACCGCCTCCGCCATCGTGAGCACCGGGGCGAAGCACGCGTCGGTGTGTTCGAGGACCTCGCACCACTCGTCGCGGGTCTTGGTCTTGAACAGCACCGTGAACTTCTCCCGCATCTCCGGGAACGTCGAGCCGTCCATCTGGCGGGCGAGATCCAC
>JBBRHS010000240.1:0-4966 GCA_038222385.1 Acidimicrobiia bacterium | reverse complement strand
CTCGCCCTCACGGTCATCGCGCACTTCACCCAGGTGTCGATCTTCTCGCTCAACCTCACGACCGCCCTCGGACTCGGGCTCGCGATCGACTACAGCCTGTTCATGGTGTCGCGCTACCGGGAGGAGCTGCGCGACGGCGCGCCACCTTCGACCGCGGTGAGTCGGACCATGCTCACCGCGGGTCGCACCGTGGCGTTCAGCGCCGCGACCGTCACCGTGTCGCTCGCCGCGCTGCTCGTGTTCCCGATGCCGTACCTCCGTTCGTTCGCGTTCGCGGGCGTCAGCGTGGTCGCCCTCGCCGGAGTGGCCGCGGTGATCGTGTTGCCCGCACTCCTCGCCGTGCTCGGCACGAGGGTCGACAAGGGCCGCCTCTGGCGCCGCAAGGAGAAGGCCGACCACGACGGCTTCTGGTACCGCCAGGCCCAGCGCGTCATGCGCCACCCGATCCCCTACGCGACCGGCATCATCGCCCTCCTCGTCGTGCTCGGCATCCCCTTCCTCCGGCTCGCAGTCAGCCTCCCCGACGACCGGGTCGTCCCGCCGAGCGTCTCGGCCCGCGCGGTGAACGACGAGTTGCGGGCCAACTTCGACACCCGGGAGACGGCCGCGGCCGCCGTGGTCGCGGTCACCCGTGACGGGTCGTTGACCGACGAGAAGATCGACGCTGACGCGATCCGCCTGTCGGAGATCCCCGGGGTCTCCCGGGTCGACGCCGCCACCGGCTACTACATCGACGGGCAGAAGGTGCTCGCCGCCGACGACCTCTCCACCCGGTTCGTGAGTGACACCGCGCCGAACACCACGTGGTTCTCCGTGGTGCCCGCGGTCGAACCGGTCTCGCCCGCCGGCGAAGCCGTCGTCCACGCCATCCGCGCCACCCCCGGGCCGCTCGGTTTGTCGGTCACAGGGCTGTCGGCCCAACTCGTCGACACCAAGGAAGCGGTCACCAGTCGCGTCCCGCTCGCGCTCGGCCTCATCGCGCTCGTCACGTTCGTCCTGTTGTTCCTGATGGTCGGGAGCTTCCTCGTGCCGCTCAAGGCCCTGCTCCTGAACTTCCTGAGCCTCACCGCCACGTTCGGCGCCATGGTGTGGATCTTCCAGGACGGCCGCTTCACGGGCATCCTCGACTACACCCCCCCGGGCACGATCGACGTCTTTACCCCCATCCTCATGTTCTGCATCGCGTTCGGTCTCTCGATGGACTACGAGGTCTTCCTCCTCAGCCGCATCAAGGAGGAGTACGACCTCACGGGTGACAACCAGGAGTCGGTTGCCATCGGCCTCCAGCGCACCGGCCGGATCGTGACCGCCGCCGCGCTGCTGCTCGCGATCGTGTTCATCGCGTTCTCGACGTCGAAGGTCCAGGTCGTGCAGCTGTTCGGGATCGGGCTGACCCTCGCCGTGCTCGTCGACGCGTTCCTCATCCGGGCCACCCTCGTCCCCGCGTTCATGCGCCTCGCCGGCAAGGCCAACTGGTGGGCGCCGCGTGCAGTGCGGCGCTGGCACCTCCGGTGGGGCATCTGGGAGGTCGAGCCGGTGAAGATCCTCGACCTCCACGACCCGCGCGACGACCAGCTCGACGATCCCGAACCCGCCGACCGCAGCTGACGCCGCCGCTCAGAAGCCGAAGATCGCACCGGCGATCATGCCGAGCAACAACAGACCGCCCGCGCGCCGGGTCAGGAGGAACGCGTGGGGTGCGAACCACAGCGGCCACACCGGGTTCGGGACGGGCGACACGTCGGGCTTCGGCTCCCCGAACGCGGCCCACACGCGGAAGAACAGCGTGAACGAGACGAAGACCGCCAGGGTGAACACCGGAAGGATGCCGACGATCACGAGCGCGACGACAAACAGGTAGAAGGCCACGAACATCCCCCGGGTCACCTGCCGCGCCACCCGCTCGCCCAGGATCACCGGCAGCGTGTGCGTCCCGGCCGGTCCGTCCCATGCAGCCTTGTCGATGTGCTTGCCCATCAGCACGGTGGTACACAGGATCGCGTAGGGAAGCGACGCGAGGACCACGGCACCGGGGATCGTTCCCGTCGCGGCGTAGTAGGTGCCACCGACCATGAGCGGCCCCCACACGATGAGAACCGTCGGCTCGCCGAGACCGTGCTTCTTGAGCCGCAGCGGTGGCGCGGTGTACGCCGCCGAGAGGAGGAAGCCCCCGAGCGCGAACGCGAGGATGGGCCACCCGCGCGCGACGGTGAGCGTGACCATCACCGCGAGGCAGAGCACGTTGACCGACAACGCGTAGGTCGCGAGGCGTTTGCGGGTGAGCGCACCGGAGATGACCGGGTGTGGGGAGTACAGGTTGCGCGGGTAGTCGGCGGTGTCGGTGCCGACCTCGAGGTCGAAGAGGTCGTTCATGAGGTTGTTGGCCATGTGCGCGAGCACGAGGCCGATCGCCGACAGCGCGAACCACCACCAGTTCACCGGCACGTCCCGGTAGACCGCGAGCAACCCCGCGAGGCCGGCCGCCACGATCGTCATGGGCAACACCCCCGCCCGGGTGAGCCACAACCACTTCGACACCGGATCGAGGCGACCCTCGGGCGGGTTCGTGGTCGTGAGGACCCACAACCACTTCTTCACCAGGGGCAACTCGCGCGTGCTCCCCTGACCGGCCGGAACGACGACATCTGGCATCACGACTCCTTCGCTCGCGCCGGAGTCCGCATGCTCGGGGACGGGCTCGCTCCGATGAGCGCGGATGTTAGGTCAGGCGACGTTGAGCAGGAAGTGCCACCCGTGCTTGCGGCCGCGCTCAGCCATGGCGGCGGCCGGGGGTGAACTCCACCGGGAGGTGCTTGATCCCGCCGATGAAGTTGGAACGCAGCCGTTCGGGCTCACCGGCCTGGCGGATGTCGGGCATGCGCTCGAGCACCTCGTCGAACAGGTGCCGGATCTCGGAACGGGCGAGGTTGGCACCGAGGCAGAAGTGCGGTCCCCGACCACCGAACGCGATGTGCTCGTTCGGCGTGCGGTCGATACGGAACTCCATCGGCGACTCGAAGTGCTTCTCGTCGCGGTTCGCGCTCACGTACCAGATCACGACCTTGTCGCCTTCGGCGATCGCAGTGTCGCCGAGCTGCGTGTCACGCGTCGCGGTACGACGGAAGTGCAGCACCGGTGTGCCGACCCGGAGCATCTCCTCGACCCCCGGCGTCAGCAGCTCGCGGTGCGTGAGGAGCTTGCGGTGCTCGTCGGGGAACTGGAACAGGTTGTACATGCCGTGGGCGATGAGATTGCGCGTCGTCTCGTTGCCCGCAACCGCGAGCAGCATGAAGAAGGTGTTGAGCTCGAGATCGTCGAGCTTGTCGCCGTCGACCTCGGCGTTGATGAGCGCCGTCAGGATGTCGTCGCGCGGGTTCTTGCGCCGGTCCTCGCAGAGGTTCTGGCAGTAGGTGAACATCTCGATCTGCGCGTTGCCGGCGTCGCCTGGCGCGACCGCGTACTCGGGGTCTTCGCTGCCGATCATCCGGTTCGACCAGTCGAACACGAGGTGGCGATCCTCCTGGGGCACACCGATGATCTCGGCGATCACCTGGAGCGGGAGCTCGGCCGCGAGGTCGACGACGAAATCCGCCGAACCCTTCTCGATGACCTCGTCGACGATGCGGTGGGTGCTGCGCTGGATGAACACGTCGAGGTCGCGGATGTGCTTCGGCGTGAACGCCCGGCTGACGAGGAGCCGGTACCGGGTGTGGCGCGGCGGATCCATCGTGAGCATGAGGAGGCCGAGCTGGGCGAGGGTCTCCTCGTCGGGGTCCATCATGAAGACCCCGCCGCGCTGGCTCGAGAAGGTCTCGGCGTCGCGGCTGGCGGCGACCACCTCGTCGTAGGTCGTGACCGACCAGTAGGGGTGCTCGGTCGGGTGCTCGGTCCAGTGCACGGGGTCGTTGGCCCGCCAGTGGGCGAACGTCTCGTGTGGGATCCCGGCCACGAAGGCGTCGGGGTCGTTGAGATCTGCCAGTTCGGCAGTACCGCGCGGCATCGTCGTTGCCATACCGTGTGCCCCTTCGGGTCTCGGCTCCAGTGGTTGAGAACTGATTATAGAATGAGTTCTCACGCCTCGCGGCACACGGGCGGGACACCGACAGGGGACACACCGGATGCACGCCACGTATGGGACGAACGGATGACGACCCGATCGGTCGTGGTCCGCCGGACGCTGTCCGACGAGCAGGTGGAACGCCGGGCACTGGTGGTGGCGGCCGCGATGGAGCTGGCCGAGACCGGTGGCTACGACGCGGTGGTCATGAAGACCGTGGCCGAGCGGTCGGGCGTGGCCCTGGCCACGCTGTACCGCTGGTTCGCCTCGAAGGACCACCTCCTCACCGAGGTCCTGCTCACGTGGGGCGGTGCGCTGTCGGAGACACTCGGAGCCCATCCTCCCGCGGGGCCCGACCCCGTCGAACGCGTGGCCGAGGCCTTGCGGATGGTGATGGCGACAGCCGCGTCGCGACCCAAGCTCGCGGAGGCGATCGTCGCCGCGGTGCTCGCCGTCGAGCCGTCGGTGCTCGAGGCCCAGACCGATTTCCACGAGATGGTCGTCGCCTGGATCGACATCGCCCTGGGCGACTCCGAGCTCCCCGATCGCGACGACATCGTGAAGGTGCTCGAGCTCGTGTGCTTCGCGTGCATCATCGGGCTCGTGTCGGGCAGCGAGACCGCCGAGTCGGCCGGAAGCCAGCTCGAAACCGCCGCCCGGCTCATGATCCGCCCGCGGATCACTCCCTAGCGCTTCCCGAACTGCAGGAGCACACGATGGCCGACTTCCACGATCGAACGTTCGTCGTCACGGGTGCGGCGAGCGGGATCGGCCGAGCCACCGCGCTCCACCTGATCGCGGCCGGCGCGAATATCGCCCTGGTCGACCTCGACTCCAGTGCGGCAACTGCCGTGGCCGAGAGCTCGGCCGATCCCTCGCGCGCACTCGTGGCCGCCGCCGATGTCGCCC
>JBBRHS010000239.1:0-4981 GCA_038222385.1 Acidimicrobiia bacterium | reverse complement strand
CAAGGGTCTCACCGACGAACTCCTCACCTGGCAGACGAAGCGCCTGCAGGAACTGGTCGAAGACGACCAGGGTCACACGGTGTTCGTGCGGCCGGAGCTGGTGGTCGAGATCGCCGTCGACGGGGTGCAGTCGTCGACGCGCTATCCGGGAGGGGTCGCGCTGCGCTTCGCTCGGGTCCGTCGCTACCGCCAGGACAAGCGTCCCGACGACGCCGACACCATCGACACGGTTCGCGCCCTCCTCGGCTGACGGACTTGGGGTGGGTTCAGAGGGGCTGGAAGGGGACCGTGAAGGCGGGGGACTCGACGCCGCCGTCGACCTCGAAGATCTTGCCGGTGACCCACGCGGCGGCGTCGGACGCGAGGTACACGACGCACGCGGCGATGTCGTCGGTCCGACCGACGCGTCGCATCGGGGTGTTCGCTTCGAGCCGTTCCCGGACCGATGGGTCGGTGAGCACGTGCGCCAGCGCGTCGGTCTCGACCCCGCCGACCTCGATCGCGTTGACCCGGATCTTCGGCGCGAGCTCGGGTGCCATCGCGCGCGACATCATCGACAAGGCAGCCTTCGCAGCGGCGTAGGCGGTGAAGCACGGTTGCACCATGCTCGCCGCTCGCGACGAGATGTTGACGATGCTCCCGCTGCCGTTCGCAACCAGGTGCGGCACCGCGAGCTTGGTGAGCGAGAACGCCGAAGTCACGTTGAAGGCGAACGCGGCTTCGAGCGCCTTCTCGCTGGTCTCCATGAGCGGTCGGGGGTTCCAGCCGCCCGCGTTGTTCACCAGGATGTCGATGCGGCCGAACTCCTCGACCGTCCGCGCGATCAGCCGGGCCCGATGGTCGGGTTCGGTCACGTCGGTCGGCAGCGCGAGCGCCCGCCGGCCGAGGGTCCGGACCTCGTCGGCGACGGTCTCGATGTCGGCCGGGGTGCGGGCGGCGCAGACGACATCAGCCCCGGCTTCGGCGAGCGCCCGGGCCGTGCCGGCGCCGATGCCCTTGCCCGCACCGGTCACCACTGCGACCTTGCCGTCGAGCCGGAACCGGTCGAGGATCATGGTTTCGAGGCTAACCCGCCTCCCCGGAAGGAGATCCCGTGAGCGCAGGCGAGACCCCGGAGGAGTACACGGACGTCGGAGCGGGTGAGCGATCGAGGGGTCGACCCGGAGCGAACCATGAGGCCGTGAGTGACCCGGTACTGATCGACGTCGACGACGGGGTCGCGACGATCACACTGAACCGGCCCGAGGCTCGCAACGCGCTGAACCGCGACGTGCGCCGCATGCTCCCCCGGGCGATCCTCGAGCTCGAGGCCGACGACGCTGTCGACGTGATGATCCTCACCGGCGCCGATCCCGCGTTCAGCGCGGGCATCGACCTCAAGGAGCTGGGGTCCGGCGCCGCGACCGGCACGCGTGGGGACCTGGGCACCGACCGCGGCGCACTGCCGCCGCGCACGAAGCTGCTGATCGGTGCGGTCAACGGGGTCGCCGTGACCGGTGGCTTCGAGATCGCACTCGCGTGCGACTTCCTCGTGGCATCGGAGCACGCTCGCTTCGCCGACACCCACGCGCGGGTCGGGATCATGCCGGGGTGGGGGCTCACGGTGTTGCTGCCGCAACGGATCGGTGTCGCCCGGGCGCGCGAGATGAGCGTCACCGGCAACTTCGTCGACGCGCAGCTCGCGTACGAGTGGGGTCTCGTGAACCACGTCGTGCCCCACTCCCAACTGCTCCCGTTCTGTCGGCGGCTCGCGGCCGACTGCCGCTCGATCGACCAGACCGCGGTGCGCCGGATGTTGCAGACCTACGAGGAAGCCAGCCTGGTGACGCTCGACGAGGCCTGGGCCGTCGAGGATCGCGTGTCACGCGCCTGGCAGGGCGATGGGTTCGATCCGGCCGAGGTGGAACGCAAGCGCCAGGCGATCATCGAACGCGGCCGCGCCCAGACGTCGCAGTGAGTGCAGCGGAGCCGCCGGACAGGTCCGGGCTGAAGTCGATCAGGTGAGCGATCGAGGCGGCGCAGCGGAGCGAACCGTCAAACTCGCGGCGTTGTCGTGGAGGATCCGGCGCTTGGCGTCTGCGCCGAAGTCCTTCAGCTCGCGCACGTAGTCGAGCGGTTCGGGCATGCCCTCGATGTGGGGCCAGTCGGAACCGAAGATCACCCGGTCGTCGCCGACGTGCTCGGCGATCTCGTAGACGTCGTCTTCCCAGAACGGGTTGATCCACACGTGACGACGGAAGATCTCGCGCGGGTCTTCGCGGAAGAAGCCCGGGATCCGGCGGTGCACCGAATCGAGCTTCTTCAGGAGATCGGGGAGGAACTCGGAGCCGTTCTCGACCGACGCGATCCGCAGGTTCGGGAAGCGCGAGTAGAGGTCGTCGAACACGAGCGACGCGAGAAAGTCGTAGATGGCGCGCTCCATCGTGAGCATCTTGATCGACGGCCGTTCCGCGCCCTCGAAGGTCGCGGCGAACCCGTCCTTCGCGTAGCCCTGCGACGAGTAACCACTGTCGGCCGCGTGCACCACGACGGTGACGCCCGCCTCGTTGACGCGCGCCCAGAAGGGATCGAACATCGGGTCGGTGGGCGGACGTTGGCCGAGCGCGGTGGTGGGCGCCGCGGGTCGCATCACGACGAGCCGGGTTCCCTTGTCGATCGCCCACTCGAGTTCGCGCACGGCCCAGTCGACGTCGGCGAGCGAGATGTAGGGCGCGCCGAAGATGCGGTCGGCGTGGTGGAAGCCCCAGTCTTCCTCGACCCACCGGTTGAACGCGGTGAAGGTGAGCGTCACCGCTTCGGGATCGTTCTTCAGCAGCTCCTCGTACAGCATGCCGAGGGTGGGGAAGAGCCAGATCCGCTCGAGGTCCTGGGCGTCCATCGCCTGCAGGCGGGCGTCGCGGTCGCGGTATTCGGGCCGGATGGGTTCCCGGTCGCGGAGGAACTCGAGCGGGAACTTCTGGTCGGGGTTGCCGCGGAAGTAGTCGTGCATCGCGCCGGCCTTCGCGATCGGGTCGAACGTCGGGTTCGACACGACGCGGGCGACCCGTCCGCCGACCACCTGGTACTTCCGACCGTCGAAGTCGGCCCACTGCACGCAGCGGGGTCCGAGGCGGGGATCGAGGTGGCGGGTGAAGGCGTCGAGCGCCTCGTAGTAGTGGTTGTCGGCGTCGAAGACGGGGTGGCCGAGCTCGTCGATGGTGCTCATCCCATCCAGGGTAGCCAGGCGACGGGCGGCCGGATCAGGGCTCCGGGACGAACGTCCAGGCGTCGCCGTCGGCCACGACGCGCCCGGCCGGACGGGTCGGGAAGTGCGTGCCGATGAACAGCACCTCCTGCTCGGCGGCCCGAGCGAACATGCGCCGGCGGGTCTCCTCGGCGAGCGCGACGTCGTCGTCGCCGACCTCGGCCCAGGTCGGCCGGGCGAGCTGGGCGGGGTGGTGTACGAAGTCGCCGGTGATGAGCGCGGCCTCGCCGCCGGACTCGACCCACAGCGACACGTGGCCCGGCGTGTGGCCGGGGGTCGCCTCCAGGCGCAGGCCGTCGCCGAGGTCGGTGTTCCCGTCGACGATGTCGGCGAGGCCGGCGTCGACGATCGGCCCGACGGAGTCGCCGTAGACGTCTTCGCCCGGCATCGCGTTCGAGCGGCAGTGCTCGATCTCGGCGGCCGTGTAGAGGTGCCGCGCCCCGGTGAACGTGGGGACCCACGTGCCGTCGACGACGTGCGTGTCCCAGCCGACGTGGTCGGCGTGCAAATGGGTGTGCACCACGACGTCGATCGACGCGGCGTCGAACCCGGCGTCGGCGAAGCGCTCCATGAACGGCCACGCCTGTTCGTGCCAGAACGGCAGGGCCCGCTGCTTGCCGTTGCCCACACACGGGTCGACCAGCACGCGCCGACCCGGCTGGTCGATGACGAGCGCCTGCACCCGCAGCGTGATGTTGCCGTCGGCGTCGGCGAAGTCGGGGACGAGGTCGGGCTGCTCCTGCACCGCCGCGGCATCGACCCCGGTGAAGAAGAACTCCGGCGGGATGTGCGCGGTCTCCGCCTCGATCACGCTCGTGATCGTGGTGTCGCCCACCGTCCACTGCTGGACGGTGGTCTCTCCGCTGATCTGTTCGCTGATCGTCATCCGACCAGCCTCGCGCGTATTGATGGTCCGCTCCTCGGAGCCGCCTCGATCGCCCACCGGTTCGACTCCTCGACGGGCCCGTCCGGCGTCTCCGGTACGCGTCTCAGGTCGATCGGCGGTAGCGGCTCACGGCCAGCGGCGCGAACACGACGACGATCCCAATGCACCACAGGACTGCCTTGATCACGTACTCCGACGTCGGGCCGCCGAGCACCAGGGCTCGGACCGCGTTGATCGCGGCGGTGACGGGTTGGTGTTCGGCGAAGGCCTGGAGCCAACCGGGCATCGTGTCGAGGGGGACGAATGCCGACGAGGCGAAGACGAAGATCGCGAGGAACGGGAATGCAGCCGCCTGAGCGGCTTCGGGGTTCGCGGTCCTCAGCCCGACGTAGGCGAACACCCACGAGAGTGCGAATGCGAAGAGCAGGATGATCCCGATCGCGGCGAGCGCAGCGAACACGTTTGTCTGGACCCGGAACCCGACTGCGTAGCCGACGACGAACATGAGGATCACGACCCAAACGCTGCGGACGAGGTCGGCGATGGTGCGGCCGGCCAGCACCGCCGAACGCGCCATCGGCAGCGATCGGAACCGGTCGATCACACCACCCTGCAGGTCGGTGGCCATGCCCACTGCCGTCGTGATGGAGCCGAACGCGACCGTCTGGATGAAGATTCCGGGCATCAGGAAGTTCACGTACGACTCGCCCGGAACCGTGATCGCGCCGCCGAACACGAAGCGGAACATCAGCACGAAGATGACCGGCTGGACGCTGCTGAACACCAGCACCTCCGGCGTGCGCAGCATCGACAGGAGGTTGCGCCAGGCGACGACACCGGCGTCGAGCATC
>JBBRHS010000238.1:0-4982 GCA_038222385.1 Acidimicrobiia bacterium | reverse complement strand
GCGGTCACCTGCGACCATGTGGCCGGCACCGGCGACGTCGACGAGCTGCGCATGGGGGACGAGCTCGAGCAACTCCTGCGCGCCTTCCGCGCTCAACAGATCGCTGATGCGGCCCCGCACGAGCAGCGTCGGAAGGGTGATGTTCCGGGCCGCGTCGGCGAGTCGGTCGCCGTCGACGAGAGAGGAACGGGTCTCGTCGGGCGAGCCGAAGCGTCCGCTCACGAACCGGGGGTCCCAGTGCCACGCCCATCGACCGTCGGCCCGTTGGCGCATGTTCTTCTTCAGGCCGGACAGATCCTTGGGCCGGGGTCGGTGCGGGTTGTACGCCTGGATCGCGTCGGCGACCTCCTCGAGGCTGGCGAATCCGTCGAGGTGACCGGTCATGAAGTCGCCGATACGGGCGACGCCGGCCGCTTCGATCCGAGGTGCGACGTCGACGAGCACGAGGGCCCGTGCGACCGGCGGCGGTGGCGTCTCGGCGATCGCGGCAAGCGACGCGATCCCTCCGAGCGACGCACCGATGAGCACCGGCGGCTCGGGCAGCGACCGCGAGACGCTCACGATGTCGCGCGCGAACGCGTCGAGGGTGTAGTCGCCGTCGGGAGCCCACGCGCTGTCGCCGTGGCCGCGCAGGTCGACGCTGTACGCGCGCCAGTGTGCGGCGAGGTGCGAGAGCGTGGTTCCCCACGCATGGCGGGTCTGGCCGCCACCGTGGAGGAGCACGACCGGAGGTGATCCAGGATCTCCGGTGACGTCGGCCGCGAGCACCAAGCCGTCGGCACCGGGAAGGGTGATGGTCTCCATGGGCGCAGCACGGTAGAGGATCTCGGCGGTCGACCCCTGCGACCGCCGACAAACCTCTGCGGCCGCCCGTAAATCGGAGGGAGCCGACGGAAGTGACCGCGATGATGGAGGGATGTCCACGAGCTCCCCGGCGACGGTCGTTGCCCTGCATTGCCGCGAGCGCCACCACATCACCAAGACCACGTAGCGGGAACTGGTGTTGCTCGCCGGCCTCGGGGTCGAAGGCGACGAGCACTGCGGTGCCACCGTCCGGCACCGGTCCCGGGTCGCGGCCGACCCGACACAACCCAATCTCCGCCAGGTGCACCTCGTACCCGCCGAGCTGTTCGACACGCTCGCGCTCGCGGGCTTCGACGTGACGCCGGGAGCGATGGGCGAGAACGTCACGACGCGGGGGATCGACCTGCTCGCCCTGCCGCCCGGCGCCCACGAGCCGCTCCGCCCGGTGTAGTGCAGGGTCAGGCCGACACCGCGATTCCCAACGAGTCGGCGCCCTCGAACTTCGGTGCCCCCTGTTCGTAGAAGACGTCGAGCTCGGTGATGGTGAAGCCGGCCGACGTCAACAGCTCGACGATGGGTCGGGTGAGGTGGCAGCCGCCGAGCAGCCGCTTCTGCAGCGGCTCGACCCGATGCTGCCAGCGTCGTACGGCTTCGTCGGGAGCCAATCCGTGCTCGACGAAGTGCAGCGTTCCTCCGGGCTTGAGCACACGGCGCACTTCGCCGAGCGCCGCCTCGACGTCGGGGATGGTGCAGAGCGTCCAGGTCGAGAGTGCCGTGTCGAAGCGGTCGTCGGAGAATGGCAACGACTGGCCGTCGAGTCCGGATCGCTCCACCGGGATCGGCGACGCGGCGACGCGCGATGCCGCCAGCTTCCAGCCGAGATCGGCGGGCTCGACCGCGACGACCCGACTGACCGTCGCGGGGTAGTACGGGACGTTGTGACCCGAGCCGAAGCCGAGCTCGACGACTTCTCCCGAGAGCCCGTTGCACACCCGTTGTCGCAACGGCGTGGCGACCTTCGCTCCGCACGCGATGTCGATGATCCGAGGTAGGACCTGCTCACCGTAGAAGCCCATGGATACCTCCCCGCTCGCGCATACCTTACGACTGCAGCGTTCGACCGGTTGCGGCGACTGCACGGCGCACGCAACTCGCGGGGGGAGCAGGCATGCAGGCAGTGAAGGTGGCGACCTGGAGCGAGGCGGCCGCCCGGTGCCGCCTACGGCAAGCTCACCGGTCGACCGGCGGCGTGTTTCGCCATCGCCGGACCCGGCAGTCCCAACCTCCTCACCGGCCTCTACGACGCCAAGGTCGACCGCTCGCCGGTGCTTGCCGTGTCGGGGCAGGTCCCGTCGAAGGTGCTCGGACGGTGCCTTCCAAGACGTCGACCTCACCGCCGCGTTCGCCGACGTCGCGAGCTACTCGAAGACCGTGCTCCCGCAGTCGGACCACGCCGAGCTCATGACGCTCGCGCTCAAGCACGCGCTCGTCGGCCGCAACGTCGCGCACCTCGTGCTCCCCGACGAGGTGCAGGAGCTCCCCGCCGCGGAAGGCGCATCGGCGTCGGCACCCACGGGTCGCGTCGCGAACGACGAGATCACCCCGCCGAAGGAGTCACTCGATGCCGCTCTCGCCCTGATCGGTGGTGCCCGCCGACCGGTGATCGTCGTCGGCCACGGGGCCCGGTTCGAGATGGAGGGGGGTGCTCGCACTCGCCGAGTCCCTCGACGCGCCGGCGCTCACCACCTTCAAAGCGAAAGGTCTCGTCTCCGACCACCATCCGCTCGGTGCCGGTGTGCTCGGGCGCAGTGGCACCCCGGTGGCGAGCTGGTTGATGAACGAGTCCGATCTCCTGCTGGTGTTCGGTGCGTCGTTCTCGAACCACACCGGGATCGCGGCGTACAAACCCATCGTGCAGGTCGACTACGACCCGATGGCCCTCGGTCGCTTCCACCCGGTCACGGTTCCGGTGCTCGGACACGTCGGGGTGACCGCCCGGATCCTCGCCGACCGACTCCGGGCCGACCGGCCGCGGGCGAACCCGGCACGGATCGACCAGCGCGCCGACGTCGCGGAGCGGTGGGCGATCTGGCGGGCCGAGAAGGAGCGTCGACTCGTCGACGATCGGGGGAGTGGCGTGAACTCCGCTTCGGTCTTCGCGGCGCTCACCCGTCAGGTTCCGGACGACGCGGTTGTCACCGTCGACGTCGGCAACCACGCGTACTCGTTCGGTCGGTACTTCGAGTGTTCGCAGCAGTCGATCCTCATGTCGGGATACCTCGGTTCGATCGGGTTCGGCTTCCCGGCGGCGATGGGTGCGTGGGCCGCGGCTCCCGACCGCCCGATCGTCGCGGTCACGGGCGACGGTGGATTCGGCCAGTACCTCGCCGAGATCACGACCGCAGTGAAGTACGGGATGAACATCACCCATGTGTTGCTGGACAACTCGTCGCTCGGCAAGATCACCAAGGAGCAACGGGCGGCCCATTTCGCGGTCTGGCAGAGGTCGCTGCACAACCCCGACTTCGCCGCCTACGCCGAGCTGTGTGGTGCCAAGGGCACCCGCGTCGAGTCGGTCGATCAGCTCGACGGCGCAATCGCCGCCGCGCTCGCGCACGACGGTCCCGCGCTCGTCGAGGTGATCACGGACCCGGAGTTGATCTAGGACCGCAGCGACTTCCAGAAGATCGGCTGTAACGCGCCGGCTCCGCCGGAGACCAACCGGCTCGGGGGATTCGACGGAGCACGGCGGTCGGACATGCACTGCAACCAGTTCGTGGAGCTCGTGACCGACTATCTCGACGGTGCTCTGGCGCCCGTCGAGATGGCCGGCATCGACGCGCACCTCGGCGCGTGTACCGGTTGTGCACGTGTGCTCGATCAGTTCCGTGAGACGATCCGCCAGTGCGGGCGCATCCGAGAGCAGGATGTCGAGCGGATGGACCCATCAGCGCGGGATGCACTCACGGACGCGTTCACCCACCACCTCGGACCGGGAGCCTGACCATGGTCGACATCGCGGCGATCGATCCCCTGCGGGAGGCGCGTGATCGCGTCGAGGGGCGCTACGACGTGCGGGTGCTCGAACCGTCGCCGCCGGCTGACGCGACGTCGCCGTGGTTCGCCGACGATCCGGTGGCCGTCGACGGCGTCACCGCCGACGCGACGATGGTGACGCCGTTCCCGTCGGTCGGGATCACGTGGGACGAGCTCGCCCGCAACGAACCCGAGCTCGCGACCTGGTGCGCCGATCGCTGGCTCGGCGCCTGGCGCCCCCTCGCCGCGGTGACCGACCCGGCGGCGTTCGCGGCCACGCGCACGAGCTGGCACGCGCTCGCGGAGCACGTCGTCACGCCGACGAGGCACCGGGCCAACGGCAAGATCGGCCTGCGCTACACCCGGGCCGGATTCGGCACGCCGTTCTTCGGCGCCGACGAACAGGTGCGCGTCGCGGGTGAGATCCTCGTGGTCGTCAGCGGCGAGAGCGCCACCATCCATCCGATCACGACGCTCGGCGACGCGGCCGAAGCCGTCGGGATCGAAGCCGGCGCGCCCATCGACCTCTTCACCCCGACGACGCCGCTCGACGTCGACGCGCCCCTCACAGTCGATCCGACGGCGGCGCGACTGCTCGGCGAGTGGTTCGGGTTCGGGTGCTCGGTGCTCGAGGTCTTGCGAGCGGGCGCCCGACCCGACGACGTTCCCACCCGGGTGCAGCTGTGGCCCGAGCACTTCGACCTGTCGATCGACATGGGTTCGGAGGCGAACGGTGCCCGCGGGACCTACGGCGCCTCGCCGGGTGACGCCGCCCATCCCGAGCCCTACCTGTACGTGACGCACTGGGCAGACAAGCCCGACCACCCGATCTGGAACGACACCGCGTTCCCGGGTGCGAGCCTGCCGCTGTCGGCGTTGGCCGGCACCGATCGGGCCCGCGCCCTGGCGTTGGCCTTCTTCGCCCGGGTCCAGGCCGTTATGCGCGACCGAGCGACCTGATCAGAGCCGACTGAACCGAGCCGGCTGCTCAGAGCCGGGCTGATCAGAGGTCGGCGGCCTCGAGGAGCCGGAGCCAGACCTCGCTCACCGTCGGGAACGACGGGACCGCATGCCACAACGTGGTGAGCGGCACCTCGCCCGCGATCGCGATCGTCGCCGCGTGCAGCATCTCGCCGACGGCG
>JBBRHS010000237.1:0-5006 GCA_038222385.1 Acidimicrobiia bacterium | reverse complement strand
GTGGCCGCGGTGAGGCCGGCCATCAGGCTGGTCGCCTGCGCGCCGAGGTCGGCGAGCACGTTGACGGTCGCCTGCTGCATCCGCACGTCGGGGGTCGAACCACCCTGGTCGTTCTCCGTGTCGAGTCCCCACGCCCACTGTACGGTTCCCGCGCCGAACACGAGCGCGCCGCTCGCGGCTCGGTGCATGGTGAGGTGGTGAGTCGCGGTGCCGTTGCCGTACTGCGTTCCGTAGTCGAGCAGGTACTTGCCGTCGGTGATGTTCACGGTGGTGCTCGACAGGTTGAACGAACCCGGCGGCCGGGCCGGGTCGTCGGGGGCTTCGTCCCACTCGAAGCCGAGCGTCGCGGGCGCGAGCGTGGCCACCGCGTTCGTCGGCAACGCGGCGATGCTCGTGTTGCGCCAGAACCGCATCTTGCCCTCCGCCGACGGCACCTTGATCGCGTCGGCGCGGACTCCGTTGACCTTGAAGATCGTGCCGGTCAACGAGTTCTCGGGTCGGTTCCCGTCGGCGGGTGGGCTGAACCGTGGGTCGCGCCACGTTCCGGTCCACTCCGGGCTCGGGTCGATCTTCGCTCCCGGATGGGTCTCCTTGTAGGAGACCAGGGTGCGGCGCGGGGTTGACGTCCCGTCGATGCTCGCTTCCCAGCGTGTCTTCCAGAACGATTCGCCGCCGGAGAAGAACGCGAGGTTCACGCCGGCGTCACGCGCGGCCTCGACGTTGGTCCGCTGGTCCTTCGACCAGTACTCGTCGTGCCCGTTCGACAGGTAGAGCTTGTGCTCGAGCATCTCCGCCGCTCGGTGCGCCGCGTCGACACCACTGAAGTAGCTGACGTCGTAGCCGTTGCGTTCGAGGAAGCGGACCATGGCGTACTGCGCGGCGAAGAACGACGTGTACCGGTTCTGGGCGCGGTGGGTCAGTGGCCGGTTGTAGCTGACCTTGTAGGCGCGACCGACCGGCGCTCCCGCGTACAGGCTGTTCCCGCCGAACTCGTTGTACGCCTGCCAGGTGGTGTCGTTGGTCTGGAACAGGATCTGCGCGGCGCGCTCGTCGTCTCGCACGACGAACATCACGTGGCTCGCGCCACCCGTGTCGGGACGGGTGAGTCGGGCGACGTAGACGCCCGAGACGGCACTGGTCGGCGTGGTCCACGACGCCGACACACCCCAGTTCCCGCAGTCGACCAGTCCGGTGACGCCGTCGGTGAGGCAACCGGGCTGGATCTGCGGCAGCGTCGCGCTGGGCGTGATCGTCGCGACCTTGCGGGCGCCGTTGCCCTGGTACCAGCCCATCCGGTAGATGTCGATCGTGTACGCCGACGCATCCGTCGCCACCTTGAACGACACCGCCTGACCGTGGTTCACGCTGAACTCGGTGGTGAAGCCGACGATGCTCGGGTCACCCGACCCGATCACGTCCCACTCCGACGCCGGATTGCCCGCCAGGCTGTTCTCGCACGCGATCTTGGAGATGTTCTGACCGCACGGACTCGGCGATCCCGGCACGCACGCGGGCAGCACGAAGAACACCGCGGCCACCGCCCCGAGTGCGACGAGTCGGCGCACGTCCACCCGCTCGTTCGCTAGTCGGTGACGCAGGTGGGGCAGGGCGGCCGGCCCGCTTCGACGACCTCGGCCACGCTCACCGTGCGGACGACGGCGACCTTGCCGCTGTCTTCGAGCAGCTTGGCCTGGTTCTTCACGAGGACCTTGCAGTCGCGACTCGCGTGGTAGGCCCGGCGACCTGCGGTGGTGAACACCGGGGGGCGAGCGTCGGGTCGCTCCATCTTGCAGATCGAGCAGGTCCCCGCTGCGAGATCGTGGCGACAGTTCTCGGCTTCGGGTTCACTGATCGTTGTCATCACATTCATCTTACCGGACGCTGTCCAATCCTTCCCGGGTGGCTTCACCGTTCCCTCACATCCGGGTCATGGCGACGTCACCACGCGGCGGCACAATGTGGACATGCCGAACCGAGCCGGTCTGCTCGTCGGCCTCACGTTCGTGGCCGCCCTCGTGGTCGCCCTGCTCACTCGGGGCAACGGGATCGCCGGGATCGTGGTCCTGTTCCTGGTCTTCGTACCGATCGAGAAGCTCTTCGCCCTCCAGCCCCAGCGGGTGTTCCGGGAGGGCTTCTGGACCGATCTCACCCACCTCCTGGCCAACAACCTCCTGGCCGTGGGGGTGCCGATCGTGTTCTTCGGCGGGTACTGGGGCCACCGCCTCTCCCACACCGTGCCGTTCCTGTGGCGGTTCCACGCGGTGCACGATCGCGCGGTTCATCCACGCCAACGTGCGCCTGCGCTTTCCCGGCCTGGCCTGGGTGATCAACACCCCCGAGTGGCACCATTGGCACCACGCGCCCGACCCCGAGGCGCGCGACACCCGTGCCGCGAACGGCGGGGTGGAGGTCGGGAGCGTCAGCCGGGGTTCCGCCCCTCCACGATGAACCCGTGGATCAGCAGGAACGTGCCGACCGCAGGCAGGTCTGCGGGCCTCGAGCGCGAGGTGAGCGGGGCTGTCCCACCCGTGGCCGATACTGGGTGAATGCGCAGTCTCGACGGTCAGCTGATCTGCAGCGCGACCGACCTCGTCGGCTTCGCCGCGTGCAGGCACCTCACCGGCCTCGAACTCGCCGCGGTGCGCGGTGAGATCGAACGCCCGCGGCGCGACGATCCCTTCGTCGACCTGCTCGGTCGCCGGGGCGACGCCCATGAGCACGAGGTGCTCGCGGGCTACGGGACCACCGACGTCGAGCTGATCGCCGTCGACACGCGCACCCGCGCCGGTCTCGAGGCCGCGGCGAACGCGACCGTCGCCGCGATGCGCGCGGGTGCGCGCATGATCTACCAGGCGACCTTCTTCCACGACGGGTGGGCCGGCCACGCCGACTTCGTCGAGCGCGTCGACGCCCGCGCCGACGGACGAGCCAGTGATCTCGGGAGCTGGTCCTACCGGGCCGTCGACGCGAAGCTCGCCCAGCGGGTGAAGCCCGACGCGTTGCTGCAACTCGCCGAGTACTCCGAGCATCTCACACGCATCCAGGGCGTCGCGCCGGAGGTCGTGGTGGTGATGACCGGCGACGGCGCCCGCCACGAGGTCCCGCTCGACGACGTCGCCGACAAGCACCGGCGCGTCAAGGCCGAGTTCCGGGCGGCGCTCTCGACCCCACACGAGACCTACCCCGACCCGGTCGGTCGGTGCCGCGTGTGTCGGTGGGTCACGGTGTGCGACGAACGACGTCGTGCCGACGATCATCTCGGCTTCGTCGCCGGCATCCGCCCCGACCAGATCACCAAGCTCGCCGCGGTCGGCATCACCACCCGGCGCGCGCTCGCCGACGGCCCGCCCGCCAGCCCGACCCCGAAGCTCGCGGCGGCGGTCTACGGCCGGCTCCGCCGTCAGGCCTCGCTCCAGGTGCGCGGCGAGAGCCGGACCCGCCTGCTGTTCGAGGTGCTCGACGCCACGCTCGCGGGGCTCCCTGCATCGTCGTCCGCCGATCTCTTCCTCGATCTCGAGGGCGACTCGGTGTCGGTCGAGGGCGGCCTCGAGTACCTGTTCGGGTTCGTCGAGATGGTCGACGGCGTCCGCACGTACCGTCCGTTCTGGGCCCACTCCCGCTTCGAGGAGCGGTTCGCGTTCGAAGCCGCGATCGACTGCATCGCGGCCCGCCGGCGCGCGTGTCCCGACCTGCACGTGTATCACTACGCCGGCTACGAGACGAACGCGCTCACCCGGCTCGCGCGCCAGCATCGGACCCGGGTCGCAGAGCTCGACGCGCTCCTGCACGAAGGCGTGTTCGTCGACCTGTACCAGGTGGTCAAGCAGTCGCTGATGCTCTCGACCGAGTCGTACGGCCTGAAGTCGGTCGAGCGGCTGTACCAGCCCGAGCGCCGGGGCGCGGTGCTCGATGCCGGCTCGAGCATGGTGGCGTACGCGGAGTACCTCGCCGATCCCGACCCGGATCGGCTCGTCGAGATCGCCGCCTACAACCGGTGCGACTGCGAGTCGCTGGTGCTCCTGCAGGCTTGGCTAGAGGCGCGCCGCTCTGACAGTGTGCAGCCGTGCCCGCCGCCTCCGAGCCCGTAGCCGCCCACTCCGGAGCCCGGCCCCTCCGCTTCGCGATCATCGGCGCGGGGATGTCGGGGATCCTCAGTGCGGTGAAGCTCACCGAGGCCGGCCTCACCGACTTCACCGTCTACGAGAAGAATCTCGGCCTCGGCGGCACGTGGCACGAGAACACCTACCCCGGCCTCGCCTGCGACGTGCCGTCGCACCTCTACTCCTATTCGTTCGCGTTGTCGCCCGACTGGAGCCGACGCTTCTCGCCCGGCGAAGAGATCCGCGCCTACTTCGAAGCTGTCGCGCGCGACCACGGGATCGACGACTGCATCCGTTTCGGCGACGAGGTCGTACGCTGCGAGTTCGGCAACGGCCGCTGGCACCTCGAGACCGCCGCCGGTCACCACGACGACGTCGACGTGGTGATCGCCGCCACCGGCGTGCTCCACCACCCGAACTACCCCCACATCGACGGCATCGACGACTTCGCCGGCGCGATGTTCCACAGCTCCCGCTGGGACCACTCGGTGCCGATCGACGGCGCCCGGGTCGGCATCATCGGTACCGGCTCGACCGCGGTGCAGCTTGTGGGCGCGCTCGTCGACCGGGTCGAGCACCTCACGCTGTTCCAGCGGACTGCGCAGTGGATCATGCCGCAGGACAACCCCGCCTACACCGACGAGCAGAAGGCCGAGTACCGCGCTCGGCCCGACGTGCTCGAGCAGTCGCACGACAACCTGCGCGAGATGTTCGGGCTGTTCGCCAACGCCATCATCGACTCGAACTCGGCCGAGATCGCCTTCATCGAGAACGCGTGCCGCACGAACCTCGAGGAGAGCGTCCACGACCCCGATCTGCGCGAGCGTCTGCGCCCCGAGTACCGCGCCGCGTGCAAGCGTCTGATCATCTCACCCAACTTCTACGAGGCGATCCAGCAGCCCAACG
>JBBRHS010000236.1:0-5017 GCA_038222385.1 Acidimicrobiia bacterium | reverse complement strand
GGCGATGCCCGACGCGGCGGCGAGCGCCGCCGCGACCGTGGTGAGGCACGGGACCCCGTGGGCGATCGCGGCCCGCCGGATGTGCATCCCGTCGGCGCGCGGCCCCCGACCCCGCGGGGTGTTGACCACCAGGTCGACCTTGCCCGAGGCGAGGAGCTCGACTGCGTCGGTGCCGACCGCCTCGCCCACCTTGGCGACCACCTGCTCCACCGGCAGCCCCTCGGCCTGCAACGCGGCCGCGGTCCCCGCGGTCGCCGCGATCTGGAACCCCAGTTCGACGAACCGTCGCGCCGCCGCGAGCCCTCCGGCCTTGTCACGGTTCGCGAGCGAGAGGAACACCGTTCCCTGCTCCGGCAGGCGCGAGCCGGCCGCGGCCTGACTCTTCGCGAACGCGAGGCCGAAGCTGCGGTCGATGCCCATGACCTCGCCGGTGGAGCGCATCTCGGGACCGAGGACGGTGTCGACGTCGGGGAACTTGTTGAAGGGCAGCACCGCTTCCTTCACCGCGATGTGCCCACCGTCGGCCGGGGGCCGCAGCAACCCCTCGGCGCGGAGGTCTTCAAGCGTGGCCCCGAGCATCACCCGGGATGCGACCTTCGCGAGGGGCACGCCGGTCGCCTTGCTGACGAACGGCACGGTGCGGCTCGCGCGCGGGTTCGCCTCGATGATGTGCACCTGGGCATCCTTCACCGCGTACTGCACGTTGAGGAGCCCGCACACGTCGAGCGCGTCGGCGAGCGCGCGGGTGTGGGCCTCGATGGTGGCGACCGTCGCGGCGGGGAGCGACGGCGGTGGGATCGCACACGCGGAGTCGCCCGAGTGCACCCCGGCTTCCTCGATGTGCTCCATGACGCCACCGATGAGCACCTCACCGACGGAGTCGCGGATCGCGTCGACGTCGACCTCGATCGCGTCCTCGAGGAACCGGTCGACCAGCGCGGGCCGCTCGGCCGACAAGCCACCCTCGCGACCGAGCGTGCCCGACTCGGTGAGCTCCGCCATCGCCGCCGCGAGGCCCTCGGCGTCGTAGACGATCTGCATCGCGCGACCCCCGAGGACGTACGAGGGCCGGACGAGCACCGGGTAGCCGATGTCTTCGGCGATCGCCCGCGCCGCCTCGACCGTCGTCGCGGTGCCGCCGGGGGGTTGGGGGATGCCGAGCCGTTCGCAGAGCGCGTTGAACTCCTCGCGGTCCTCGGCGAGGTCGATCGACGCCGGGCTCGTCCCCAGGATCGGGATGCCCGCGCCTTCGAGCGCGCCGGCGAGCTTGAGCGGAGTCTGGCCCCCGAGGGCGACGACAACGCCCGCGAGCTCACCGGCGTCGCTGAGCGCGTCGCAGACGTTGCGCACGCCCTCGACCGTGAGCGGTTCGAAGAACAGCCGGTCGCTGGTGTCGTAGTCGGTCGACACCGTCTCCGGGTTGCAGTTGACCATCACCGTCTCGTAGCCCGCGTCGGAGAGGGCAAACGCAGCGTGGACGCAGCAGTAGTCGAACTCGACGCCCTGGCCGATCCGGTTCGGTCCCGAGCCGAGGATCACGACCGCGGGCCGGTCGAACGGGGCCACTTCGTCTTCGTCTTCGTAGGTGCCGTAGTGGTACGGGGTGCTCGCCGCGAACTCGGCCGCGCAGGTGTCGACGGTCTTGTAGGTGACGCGGACTCCGGCGGCGAGGCGGGCGCTGCGCACATCGTCGCCGGTCACCGACGCGCCGGCACTGTTCCGGTCGGCGTCGCTCCAGAGGCGGGCGAGTTGACCGTCGCCGAAGCCCATCCGCTTCGCGACCCGCCAGTCGGCCCGGGTCATGGACTCGAGTGACATTCCGGCCAGGCGGGTGCGTTCCTCGATGATCTGCTGGAGCTGGTCGAGGAACCACGGGTCGATGCCGGTCACCTCGTGCAGCCGCTCCACCGACACGCCCCGGTCCAACGCCTCCGCGACCACGAAGGGGCGGTCGGCCGTGGGGACCGCGGCGAGGCGCACGACCTCGTCGGTGTCGACATCGTCGAGCCGCTCGTCACCGGGATCGAAACCCTGGCGACCCGTCTCGAGGGAGCGCAGCGCCTTCTGGAACGACTCCGCGAACACCCGGCCGATGGCCATCACCTCGCCGACCGACTGCATCTGGGTGCCGAGCACCCCGTGGGCACCGGGGAGCTTCTCGAATGCCCACCGCGGGATCTTGGTGACCACGTAGTCAATGGTGGGCTCGAAGCTCGCGGGTGTCTCACCGGTGATGTCGTTGAGGATCTCGTCGAGGCGGTACCCCACCGCGAGCCGGGCCGCGATCTTGGCGATCGGGAACCCGGTGGCCTTGCTGGCGAGCGCGCTCGAGCGCGACACCCGCGGGTTCATCTCGATGACGATCATCTCGCCGTTGGCGGGGTTCACCGCGAACTGGATGTTGGAGCCGCCGGTGTCGACGCCGATGCGGCGGATGCAGGCGAACGCGGCGTCGCGCATGCGCTGGTACTCGACGTCGGTGAGGGTCTGCGCGGGGGCGACGGTGATGGAGTCGCCGGTGTGCACGCCCATCGGGTCGAGGTTCTCGATCGAGCACACGACCACCACGTTGTCGGCGTGGTCACGCATCACCTCGAGCTCGTACTCCTTCCACCCCGCCACGCTGCGCTCGATGAGGATCTCCGACACCGGGCTCTCGGCGAGGCCGTTCGCAGCAATCGCGCGCATCTCGTCGGGGACGTGGGCGATGCCGGTGCCGCCGCCGCCGAGGATGAACGAGGGCCGCACGATGAGCGGGTACCCGACCTCGTCGGCCACCAGCATCGCCTCGTCGAGCGTGTAGGCCAGCCCCGACTTCGGCACGCCGAGGCCGATCTCCTGCATCGCGACCTTGAACTTCGAGCGGTCCTCCGCGGTGTGGATCGCTTCGACGCTCGCCCCGATCAGCTCGACGCCGTACTCGGCGAGCACACCGGCCTCGTCGAGCGCGATCGCGAGGTTCAGCGCGGTCTGGCCACCGAGGGTCGGCAGCAGCGCGTCGGGCCGTTCCTTGGCGATGATCCGGGTGAGGCTCGGCACGTCGAGCGGTTCGACGTAGGTCGCCTCCGCGAATTCGGGATCGGTCATGATCGTGGCCGGGTTCGAGTTCACGAGCACGACCCGGTAGCCCTCTTCGCGCAGCACGCGACACGCCTGGGTACCCGAGTAGTCGAACTCGCAGGCCTGGCCGATGACGATCGGGCCACTGCCGATGATCATGATCGTGTCGAGGTCGGTGCGACGGGGCACGGGTCAGCCGGCTTTCGTCATGAGACTGGGTTCGTCATCAGGTCGGTGAACGTGGTGAACAGATACGACGCGTCGTGGGGGCCGGGACCGGCTTCGGGGTGGTGCTGGACGCTGAACGCAGGCAAGCCCCGCACTGCAAGCCCTTCGACCGTCCCGTCGTTGAGGTTGACGTGGGTGACATCCGCGCCACCGGGCACGGTGTCGGCCTGGACCACGTAGTTGTGGTTCTGGCTCGTGATCTCGACCTGACCGGTGAGCTCGTTGCGCACCGGGTGGTTCGCCCCGTGGTGCCCGAAGGGCAGCTTGTGGGTCTCGGCGCCGAGCGCGAGGCCCATGATCTGGTGACCGAGGCAGATGCCGAACACCGGTACCTCACCGAGCAGCGCCGCGACGTTGGCCGCCGCGCCCGCGACCGCGGTCGGATCGCCGGGGCCGTTCGAGAGGAACACGCCGTCGGGATCACGCGCGAGCACGTCGGCCGCGGCAGTCGAGGCCGGTACCACCTCGACGTGACACCCGGCGCTCGCGAGGTGGCGCAGGATCGTCGTCTTGATGCCGTAGTCGTAGGCGACGACGTGGAACGGCGCGTCGGGATCCCCCACGGTGTACGGCGCGTCGGTCGTGACCTCGGCCACGAGATCGACGCCCTCCGTGCTCGGCGCCGCGACCGCCGCGGCCCGGGCCGTCGCTTCGTCGGACCCGAACGCGCCGGGCATCGATCCGGCGTCGCGCAGGTGGCGGGTGAGGCGGCGGGTGTCGATGCCGGCGATCCCCGGCACGCCGTGCTCCCGGAGGTACGAGTCGAGGTCGCCGGTCGAGCGCCAGTTGCTCGGCCGACGGGCGAGGTCGCGCACGATGATCCCCCGACAGAAGGGACGGCGACTCTCGGCGTCGTCGGGGTTCACGCCGTAGTTGCCGATGTGCGGGTACGTGAAGCTGATGATCTGTCCCGCGTAGCTCGGGTCGGTGATGATCTCCTGGTACCCCGAGAGCGACGTGTTGAACACGACCTCCCCCGTCGCGACGGTGTCGCGCTCCGCACCGACGAGCTCCCCCTCGAACACCGTCCCGTCGCCCAGCACCAACACCCCGTCACGCCTCACGTCAGACCTCCGTTGGTGCGATTGCGCACCCCATAGCGTGGACAATCGCACCAACGTGGGTTTGGGGTGGCGGTCATCGGATGGCCTCGGCGTCGATCACGACGGGTTCGCCGCGGAGCAGGGTGTGGCGGACGCGGCCGGTGAGCTTGCGACCGGCGAAGGGCGTGTTGCGCGACCGGCTCGCGAGCTTGTCGGCGTCGACCTCCCACGCCAGGGCCGGGTCGATCACGCAGAGGTTGGCGGCCGCCCCGGCGGCGACGGGTCCGCCGTGTCCGCGTTCGGTGAGCCCGGCGATCGCCGCCGGGCGCCACGACAGCAGGGCGAGCGCGTCGACGAGCGACAGGATCCCCGGTTCGACGAGTTCGGTGAGGGTGAGCGCGAGTGCGGTCTCGAGGCCGAGCATCCCGGGCGGTGCCTCCTCGAACGTCCGCTCCTTCGCCTCGGGTGTGTGCGGGGCATGGTCGGTCGCGATGGCGTCGATCGTGCCGTCGGCCAGACCCCGCTTGATCGCCTCGATGTCGGCGTCGGTTCGGAGCGGCGGGTGGACCTTGAAGGCCGGATCGAACGAGGCGCAGCAGGCGTCGGTGAGGGTGAAGTGGTGCGGCGCGACCTCGGCCGTCACCGCGATGCCCCGCGCCTTCGCGTCGCGCACCAGGTCGACCGCG
>JBBRHS010000235.1:0-5024 GCA_038222385.1 Acidimicrobiia bacterium | reverse complement strand
CCATCTCCGGGCGGTACCCGAACCAGGGGCCGATTCGGGTGGTCCAGGCGGGGGTCCCGCTCGTCGACGCGGCCGGTCCCCGGGTGATGGAAGACATCCCCGACGGCACCTCGATCACGATCCGCGACGGCGAGATCTTCGTGGGCGACCGGCTCGTCGGTGAAGGAGCCCGTATGAGTGTCGCGGGGATCGAAGCCGCGATGGAGGAGGCACGCTCGACCATCGGCGTCGAGCTCGAGAAGTTCGCGGTGAACACGCTGGAGTACATCCGGCGCGAGGCGAGTCTCACCTTCGAGCCGGTCACTCTCCCGCCGCTCCACACCGAGTTCAAGGGGCGTCACACTCTCGTGGTCGTGCGCGGCCACGACTACAAGAGCGATCTCGCCGCGCTCCGGCCGTACATCCGGGAGTTCCGGCCGGTTCTCATCGGAGTCGACGGCGGCGCCGACGCGCTCCTCGACATCGGCTGGAAACCCGACATCATCATCGGCGACTTCGACTCCGTGTCGGAGAAGGCGCTCGCCACCGGGGCCGAACTCGTCCACCACGTGCACCTCGACGGGAGGGCCCCCGGCCGCGAGCAGCTCGAGGAGTGGGGAGTGCCGTACCACGAGTTCGTGATCGACGGCACCAGCGAAGACGTGGCGATGATCCTCGCCTTCGAGGCCGGTTCACCGCTCATCGTCGCGGTGGGGACGCACGCGACCATGGTCGAGTTCCTCGACAAGGGTCGCCCCGGGATGTCGTCGACGTTCCTGACCCGTCTCCGGCTCGGCCCGGTGCTCGTCGACGCCAAGGGAGTGAATCGCCTCTATGAGAGCCGGGTGCGGCGCCGCGATCTCCTCCTGCTCGTGGTGGCGGCGGTCATGGCGATCGTCGTGATGAGCATCGTGTCGCAGCCGCTGCAGGTCTACCTTCGCGGCTTGCGCCTCACACTCGAAGACCTCTGGGACACGATCAGCAGCGCCTTCTGACCCATGATCAACTTCCGCTTCCATCTCGTCTCGCTCGTCGCGGTCTTCCTCGCCCTCACGGTTGGGATCGTGATGGGTGCCACCGTCATCGACCGCGCCATCGTCGACAGCCTGAACGACCGGATCACGGCGGTGAGCGATCGCGCCGACGAACGCAAACGGGAGAGCGAGATCCTCTCGGCCGATGTCGGGCGTCTGAACGAGTTTGTCGGCGAATCGCAGCCCTACGTGGTCGAAGGTCGACTCACCGACGTTCCCGTGGTCGTGCTCGCGACGCGGGGTACCGACGCCACTGCGATCTCGGGTCAGGTCGACGTGCTGCGCCAGGCCGGCGCGATCGTGCCAGCGGTGGTCTGGTTGGAGGACTCGTGGGCACTCGCCGACGACTCAACCACCGCGGCACTGGGCGAAGTAGTCGGTGAGACGAGCCGCGAACCATCGACCCTGCGCGACGCGGCGTGGCGGGCGCTCGCGGCCCGTCTGCGCAACGGTGAGGCCACACCCGAGGTCACGACCCCCTCGACAACTGCGGCTCCGACCGACGCACTCCGCGCGCTCGTGGACGCCGGGTTCGTGGAAGTCGACCCCGTCGGCGACGGCAACGTCGATCTCGCCGCGTTCCCAGGGACCAACGCACGTGCGGTGCTGTTGTCGGGTGCCGGGTTCGCGCCGGGGAACCTGCTGCGATCGGGCGCGCGCGCCCTCGCAGGTGTCGGGATCCCGACGGTCGTCGGCGAGGTCTTCGCCACCGTGACGCCTTCGGCCACCCGAGGGAGGGTCCTCGATTCGTTGCGGACCGGTGAGCCACTGGTCGGTGTCTCGACCGTCGACGACGTGGAGCTCCCCGAAGGGTGGATGGCCGTGGCGCTCGCCGGGTCCGACCTCGGCCGGCAACCGCCCGTGACCGGGCACTACGGCTACGGCGACGGCGCATCGAGGGCGCTGCCCGTGTTCGTGCCGCTCGTGCCCTGATGACGGTCGTCATCGCGGTGGTGGTCGGGTTCGTCGCGGTGCGATTCCTCGTCGTCGCCGCGCACCAGGTCCTCGACGCCCCCGCGTTGCAGCGGGAGAACTACCGCGGGAAGACGATCCCCGTCGTCGGCGGCGTGCTCGTCGTTGCCGCGGTCCTGATCGTCGAGGCCGGACGGGCGACGCTCGGCGCGGTCGGACTCGGCGACGAACCGGGCCTGAACCTCGCCCGACCGCTGTTGCTGCTGGTGTGCTTCGGCTTCGGGATGCTCGGGCTGATGGACGACATCCTCGGCACCGGCGAGGACCGCGGGTTCAAGGGCCACCTCCGGGCGTTGTCGCAGGGTCGCGTCACCACCGGGCTGCTCAAGCTCGTGGGCGGGGCGGGAATCGCGATCGTGGTGGCCGCCGAGCCCGGGTTCATCACCGGCAAGCGGGTCATCGCCGACGCGCTGCTCATCGCGCTCGCGGCGAACCTCGGCAACCTGCTCGACCGGGCGCCCGGCCGCACGATCAAGGCCGCGCTCGTCGCATACGTCCCGATCGCCGTGGTACTCGGGACCGGTGCCGTCGGAATCGCGGTCGCGCCCGTCATGGGGGCCGCGCTCGGCGTGCTCCCCGAGGATCTCCGCGAGCGGCTGATGCTCGGCGACACCGGCGCCAACGTCGTGGGTGCGGTGCTCGGAGTCGCGGTCGTGCTCGGCACGAGCCGCGCCACCCGCAACGGCGTCATCGTCTCGCTGATCGTGCTGAACCTCGCGGCGGAGTTCGTGTCGTTCAGTCGGGTGATCGACCGGGTGCCGCCGCTGCGGTGGCTCGATCGCCTCGGCGGGCGGGCCAGGCCGGCGGCGGCGGCCCGTGCGGACGGCACTGATCCTTGAGCCAGACCGCTCGCGGCTCCGGCAACGACGGGAACCGTCGCTCGTAGCCCTCGCGACGGAGCCGTGCGCCGAGGTCGCTGAACTGCCCGAACCGCTTCGCCGACCACCGGACGACCCCGCACACCCGCGGCGATGCCGCGTCGCGGACGACGTCGGCCTCGGTGATCTGCAGGTCGACGCGGTGTGACTCGATCCGCAGGATGGAGGTGTCGACGAACCGGTCCGGCGGACGGCGGCCGTTGCGCCAGACGATGCCGGGCTCGTCGCTGATGACCATCGCGCCGGGCGGCAGCGAGCGGAGCGCCGCCCCGACCGTCGCCTCGGTGGCGTCGGGTCCCGTGGGCAACAGGAGCGGCTGCATCGAGACGACCCACACCGGCACCGCGAGGGCCGCGGCAACCGCCAGCGTCGGCCAGCGCACCCGGGCGGTGGCGACGAGCAGCGCGAGTGGTGGCACGAGGTGCGCGACGTGGCTGCGCCACATCGGGTGCTCGGCGAGGAGCACGCCCCCGACGAGGAGCGCCCACACGACCATGGGTGTGCGACCGGCGCCGAGCCGCCCGATCCAGTCCGGGTCGCGCCCCGACGGCGCTCCGGCTCCCGGCTCGTCGGATCCGCGGCCGGTGCCACGGTGCCACAGCCACGCACCGACCGCCACGAGCGCGGCCACAACGAGGGGGAGGTCGCGGGCCACGAGTGCACGCACGACCACTTCGAGGTTCTCGAGCGGGACCCGTTTGCCGGCGGCATCGGTGTGGTACAGCACGGCCTGGTCGAACACCTGCGCGATGCCCCACGGGATCGTCGCGAGAACGACGACCGTCGCCGCGATCCCCGGTACCACGACGATGTCGGTGCTCCGTCGCCTCGACACGACGAGCAGGCCCACTGCGACCAGAGCGGGGATCACGAGCAGGCTCTTGATCGCGAACGCCGCTCCCGCGAGCACGCCGATCACGATCGCCCGACGCGTCGACGGCGCGCGCCGGTAGATCAGGGCCAGCGCGACCGTGAGCACCGCGCACGCGCTCGCGGGTCCGTCGGCGGTGAGCGGAGCGGAGGTCCACAGCACCGATCCGCTGCAGAGCACGAGCCCGGTGGCGAGGAGCGCCCGCGGTCGGGTGGTCAGCTCCCGGCCGGCCACGTAGGTCGCGAGTGAGAGCACGACCCCCGAGGCGACGGCGAGCGCACGGGGCGAGTCGAACGTCCGGAAGGTGACGAGGTCGCCGAACCAGGCGAGCGGGAGGAAGAGGGGACCCTGGCTCGAGAACACCTCGCGGAACGGGGCGCCACCGGCGCGCATCGCGAGGACCGAGGCGCCGAACACCCCGTCGTCGAACACGAGGCTGCGCCGGGCGAAGAACGCGGGCAGCCGCAGGACCACGGCCACGACCGCGATGAGCACGAGATCGATGCCTCGATCGGTCACGCGTCGGGACGCCGATGGTGCACTCGGGCCCGCCCGGTGCTTCGTATCGGGAGGCTGCGCGGGGTTCACCGGACGTCGCAGTCTCGGACGTAGACGCCCCGGGTGCCGCCGAAGCTGGCGACCTGCTCGTAGCCGAGTTCGGCGAGTCGTTCGGGGAGGTCGGTGAAGCTCCCGAAGCGGCGGTCGCTGTTCACGACGACGGCGCAGACGCGGGCCTGCGCGGCGGCCTCGACGAGCCGGTCCTCGGTGATCGCGATGCTCGCGCCCTGGCCGGGCAGGGTCCGCAGCTCCGACGGGTCGACGAAGAACGGGTCGGTCGCGAGGCCGGCCCGCCAGACCGGCCCGGGCTCGTCGGTGAGGACCCAGGCGTCGGGGGGGAGGGCCCGCAGGCGCTCGACGACCACCGCGTCGTGCCCGCGGTAGTCGTGGGGGTACAGCAGCGGCTGGAGTTGCACCACCTGGAAGGGGAGCGTGACGGCCCAGGCCACCGCGACCAGTGGCCACGACGGCCGGATCGTCGCGACCAGGAGCGCCAGCGGCGCGACCAGGGCCGCGAGGTGGTTGCGGAACATCGGGTCCTGGAGGAGCAGCACCACGATCACCGACCCGGCCCACCACCAGAGGATCCGCGTCCCGTCGAGGAGCCGGTCGAGCAGGGGCGGTCGCGTCGCAGGCGGTGCCGTCTCGGGGTTGGTGGTGCGGCCTCGGAGCCGGGTGACGACGAGCGCGACGGCCCCGACCGCGCCGATCGCGAGCAGCGGGGTGTCGCGC
>JBBRHS010000234.1:0-5025 GCA_038222385.1 Acidimicrobiia bacterium | reverse complement strand
GAGCACGACGGCCGGGTTCACGCCCGCGGTCGCGAACCGGATCGCGCAGCCGACGACTCCCGGCTACATCGACAACGTGGCGGCCGGGACGTACTACTACCGGGTGATCGCGGTCGACACGGCCGGTCAGTCGGGTCCGGCATCGAACGAGGCGACGGGAACGGCAGCGGCCGACACGACCGCGCCGACGGTGTCGATCACGGCGCCGGCGAACAACGCGACCGTGGCCGGTACGGTGGCCATCACGGCGACCGCGGCCGACAACGTGGCGGTGGCCGGGGTCCAGTTCAAGATCGACGGCGTGAACCTCGGTGCCGAGGACACGGTCGCTCCGTACGCCGCATCGTGGGACAGCCGGACCGCGTCGAACGCGGTCCACGCGATCAGCGCCGTCGCCCGCGACGCACAGGGCAACACCACCACCACGGCGATCAACGTGTCCGTGTCGAACACGGCACCCACCGGCCTGGTCGCGGCCTACGGCTTCAACGCCGGGAGCGGCACCGCGATCGCCGACAGTTCCGGTACCGGGAACAACGGGACCGCGGCGAACACGACCTGGAACACGACCGGGAAGTTCGGGAACTCGCTCACCTTCAACGGGACGACCAGCCTCGTCACCGTGGCCGACGACGCGTCGCTTGATCTCACGACCGCGGTGACCCTGGAGGCGTGGGTGTACGCGACCGACCTCGGGACGAAGTGGCGCACGATCCTGACGAAGGAGAACCCTGCCGTCACCGACTTCAGCTACGTGCTGCAGGCGAACACCCCGTACGGTGGCGCCGGGGGCTGGAACGTCAGCGGCACGGGTACGCGGGCGGCGGAGAACGCGGCCCGGCTCCCGCTGAACACCTGGACCCACGTCGCGATGACCTACGACGGCGCCAACCTCCGTTACTACGAGAACGGCGTCCTGATCACCACCGTGGCCGCGACGGGGAACATGACGAACGGAAACGGCCCGTTCAGGATCGGCGGCACGACGATCTGGGCCGACGAGAACTTCACCGGTCGGATCGACGAGGTCCGGGTCTACAACCGGGCGCTCACCCCGGCCGAGCTCATCGCCGATCGCGACACACCGATCTCCTGATCATGGTCGAATCCGCTCCGTCGGCTCGACCGCTCACCGGTTCGAGTCCCGTGTAACTGTCCGCCGACTCCGCTTCTTCTCCTCGTGCCCGCCGCTACCATCGGGACGTGGCCAAGGCGACGTTTCCCATCACCGGTGACGCGACCGCCGATGCGCTCCTCGTGCAGGATCCGCTCGCGCTGCTCATCGGCATGCTGCTCGACCAACAGGTCCCGATGGAGTGGGCGTTCCGGGGTCCGGCCACGCTCTCGGAGCGGCTCGGGGGGCTCGACGCCTCCCGGATCGCGGCCATGAGCCCCGAGGAGCTCGAGGCGGTTTTCAAGGAGAAGCCTGCGCTCCACCGGTACCCCGGGTCGATGGCGAAGCGTACGCACGCGCTCTGCGTCCACGTCGTCGACACCTACGGGGGCGACGCGGCGAAGGTCTGGCGTGGGGTGCGGGATCCCGAGGTGCTGCTGGCGCGACTGCGGGCACTGCCCGGCTACGGCGACGACAAGGCGAAGATCATGCTCGCCATCCTCGCGAAGCGCTTCGGTCGGGCACCGGCGGGTTGGGAGCAGGCCGCGGCACCGTTCTCCGACGAACATCCGCGGTCGGCCGCCGACGTCGATTCGCCCGAGGCCCTGCTCCGGGTGCGTGAGTGGAAGCGGGCCCAGAAGGCCACGAAATCGAAGGCGCGCGCCACCGGCGACTGAGAGATCGCTCAGGGCCCGACGTCGGGCCAGTGGCGCAAAATGGGGCAATCACCGCTGGATCGGTCTCGCCGAGCCAGACGAGTAGGTCGATCGGCCCGTAGTTGGGCCCCGATCCCATCCTTACGCTGGATTCTCGGAACTTTCACCCCGCCGGTCCCCTCGCCGGCCAGGAGGCGTACGGATGCGCAAGTTCTCGGGACCCGGCCGCATCGCGGCGATCGCACTGCTCTTCGTCGTGGTCGGCGCGCTCGTTCCCGCCCTCGCCGCCGACCCCGCATCCGCCGCCGACTGCGAGGGTGCCAACGCCATCGTCTGCGAGAACGCCCTGCCGGGGAACCCGCCCGAAGAGTGGAACGTCGGCAACGACGGCGATCCGACGATCCAAGGGTTCGCCACCGAGATGAGCGTGAACGTTGGCGACACGGTCCGTTTCAACGTCCAGACCGACGCCGCCGACTACACGGTGAAGATCTTCCGCATCGGGTACTACGGCGGCGACGGCGCCCGCCTCGTCGACACCGTCACGCCGAGCGCGACGTTGCCCCAGGCGCAGCCGGCGTGCCTCACCGACCCGACCGGCCTGGTCGACTGCGGCAACTGGGGCGAGTCGGCCTCGTGGGCGGTGCCCGGCGATGCCGTGTCGGGCGTGTACCAGGCGCTGCTCTCGCGCACCGACACCGGCGGAGACAGCGCGATCCTGTTCGTCGTCCGCGACGACTCGAGCACCTCCGACATCCTCTACCAGACCTCGGACGCCACGTGGCAGGCGTACAACATCTACGGCGGGAACAACCTGTACACCGGTACGAGCGCCGGTGCGGCCGGTGCCGCGTACAAGGTCAGTTACAACCGTCCGCTCCTCGGCCGCACCAGCGGCCTCGAGGGGAACAGCTTCTATGCGGCCGAGATGCCGATGGTCCGGTTCCTCGAACGCAACGGGTACGACGTGAGCTACTTCAGCAACGTCGACACCAACGAGCGCGGATCGCTCATCGAGAACCACCAGATGTTCCTCTCTTCGGGTCACGACGAGTACTGGTCGGGCGCGATGCGGGCCAACGTCGAGGCGGCTCGGGACGCGGGTGTGAACCTCTCGTTCTTCTCCGGCAACTCGATCTTCTGGCGCACCCGCTACGAGCCGAGCATCGACGGAACCAGCGCCGCCGACCGGACCCTCGTCTCCTACAAGCAGACCCATGCCGACGTCGCGCCCTCGGCAGTCGACCCGAGCGGTGAGTGGACCGGTACCTGGCGCGATCCGCGGTTCGCTTCACCGCCTGAGGGCGGATGGCCCGAGAACCAGTTGATGGGCGGGATGTCGACGGTGAACGGCATCCGCAACGACGCGTTGACGGTGTCGTCGGAGTTCTCCGACATGCGAATCTGGCGCAACACCGCCGCGGCGAACCTCGCGCCGGGGACGACGTACACCATGCCGGTCGGCACCCTGGGCTATGAGTGGGGTGGCGATGTCGACAACGGGTTCCGGCCCGCCGGGCTCGTCAACCTCTCGTCGACCACGATCGAGGAGACCCTCTACGGCCAGCCCGGCGGTGGCGACGGTGTCGGCGGCGGACTCTTCGTCGACTACGGCAGCACCACTGCGGCCGGGCCGGGGACGAACAACCTCTCGCTTTACCGGGCCGACAGCGGTGCGCTCGTGTTCAGCACCCAGACGGTGCAGTGGTCATGGGGCCTCGACGCCGTGCACGATGCCCCCGGGACCACGACCGACGTGGCCATGCAGCAGGCCACGGTCAACCTGTTCGCCGACATGGGTATCCAGCCCGGTTCGCTCATGGCCGAGCTCACGCCGGCGGCCGCGTCGAGCGACACCAGCGCGCCGACGACCACCTTCACCGTTCCGTCGGAAGGCGCCACGTACAACACCGGCCAGCCGGTCAGCGTGACGGGGACCACGGCCGATGTCGGGGGCGTGGTCGGAGGCGTCGAGGTCTCGGTCGACGGCAGCACCTGGCACCCGGCCGTTCCGACCGGTGTCGACGGCTCGTACTCGACCTGGTCGTACGCCTGGACCCCGTCGGTCCTCGGCCCCGTCACCCTGCGGGCACGCGCCGCGGACGACAGCGCCAACCGTGGCGCCACCGCGACCGTCTCGGTGACCGTCACCTACTCCTGCCCGTGCTCGATCCTCGGCCTGGCCGCGAGCCCGGCCACGCCCGACACGGGCGACTCCTCGGCCGTCGAGCTGGGCGTGAAGTTCCGGTCCGACGTCGACGGCTACATCAGTGGCGTCCGCTTCTACAAGTCCGAAGCCAACACCGGTACCCATGTCGGCTCGCTCTGGAGTCGGTCCGGTGAGCGGCTCGCGACGGCGACGTTCTCGGCCGAGTCGGCTTCGGGTTGGCAGGAGGTGTCGTTCTCGTCGCCGGTTTCGATCGAGGCGGACACGACCTACATCGCCTCCTACTCGGCCCCGGCCGGGCGCTACGCGGCTGACTCCGGCGCGTTCACGACATCGGAAGTTGTCACGGAACCGTTGCGGGCGCTGCAGTCGGGTGCCGACGGGGGAAACGGGGTGTTCGCGTACAACCTGGGCGAGTTCCCGACGGTCACGTTCGGCGACACGAACTACTGGGTCGACCCTGTCTTCATCGATGTCCTCCCTCCTGATGTGACGGCTCCTGTGGTGACGGTGACGTCGCCGGTGGCGGGTGCGACGGGGGTGTTGTCGTCGGTGGTGCCGTCGGCGACGTTCTCGGAGCCGGTGCAGGCCGGGTCGGTGGCGTTCGAGGTGCGGGATGCGTCGAACGTGTTGGTCGGTGGGTCGAGCTCGTATGCGCCGGGATCGTTGACCGCGTCGTTCATGCCGTCGACTGCGTTGGCGTCGGGGTCGGTGTACACGGCGACGGTGTCGGGCGCGTTGGACACCGTCGGCAACCCGATGGTGGGTCCGGCCACGTGGTCGTTCACGACGGCGGAGTCGACGGGTTCGGGTCCGTTCTCGATCTGGTCGGCGGGTGCGACGCCGGACGTGTTGTCGGCGGAGGATTCGGGTTCGGTGGAGCTCGGGGTGAAGTTCCGGTCGGATGTGGCGGGGACGGTGACCGGGGTCCGGTTCTTCAAGGGTGTGGGGAACACGGGTACGCACGTGGGGAACTTGTGGTCGGTATCGGGGACGCTCCTCGCGACGGCGACGTTCTCGGGTGAGTCGGC
The DNA here is from genome assembly GCA_038222385.1 of Acidimicrobiia bacterium. Lineage (GTDB taxonomy): Bacteria > Actinomycetota > Acidimicrobiia > IMCC26256 > JANYLB01 > JANYLB01. Next base: position 57 of record JBBRHS010000234.1, on the reverse strand, counting down.
GTCGGGTTGGCAGGAGGTGTCGTTCTCGTCTCCAGTGGCGATCGAGGCGGACACGAC
>JBBRHS010000233.1:0-5047 GCA_038222385.1 Acidimicrobiia bacterium | reverse complement strand
GTGAAGTGTTCGAGGTATGCGGCGAACGAACGCGGCGCGTCGGTGAGCAACATCGCGACGTCGGTCGTCGCCTGGAAGTACGCCTGGTAGGACACGTCGTTGTCGGCGACGATCCGCGCGATCTCGTCGATGAACATCGGGTTGTCGCCCGCGCCACCCTTGTGGCCGACGGCCGAGAGCCCCCACTCCGGAATGCTCAAGGGCTTGTCGTGCGCCTTCGCGAACGCCACCACCGAGCCGGTCCCGCCGGGCTCCACGTACCGCTGTGCCCATCGTTCAGCAGGGTCGACCGGTGCCGGTCCGAGGATCGGCTCGTCCCAGAAGTCGTAGACGTCGACGCCGATGATGTCGACGACGTCGTCGCCGGGGTAATAGGCGTCGAGCGGGATCGGGCGCGTCCCCGCGTTCACCGTCCAGTCGAACAGGAAGTCGGATCCGGGGACCGCGTCCATCGCGACGACGAATCGACCCCAATAGGTTCGCCAGTCGTCGTACGCGGCCGGATCGTCGCCGACGCGATCCTTGGTCCAGGTCCCGTTGGCCTCGTGGGCGAGGCGGATGACCGAATCACCGAGCCCCTCTGCGACCAGATTCTCGGCCAGGCGTTCCGCGGACGCGTCGTACGCGCCGGTTGCACCGACCTGTCGCCAGTCGGTCGGCACCTCGTCCGGGATGAGCGACTGGGTGATCACGAGACGCCGGTCCGGGTCGGCGGCCTTCCAGTCGGCCCAGTTGAAGTCGGGCGAACTGTGGATGGTGAACCACGGCTGCTCGAGATGGGCCCAGGTCGGCGCGGCGTTGTTGAACACGAGCGCGCAGGCGACGGGCTCACCGATCGCGTCGGCGAAGGCATCGAGCTGGTCGACCCGGTTCGCGGTGTACACGCACCGTTCCGTGTCACCCCCCGCTTCGAACCGCCCCGCGGGGACCTCCCGGGGGCTCGGTTCGGTGCCGGTGGGCGCGCTGCTGCACGCCGCGCCGAGGCCGACGATCACCACCATGACCACGACCAGGGCGGTCCTGCACTCATCCCTCATTCATCCCTCCCGAGCCGGAACGGACCTTCAGAGACCTGCGGTTCGTGCCGATCGCACAGGGGTCCGCAGGATGCGATGTCAACCGGAAGGGATTCCCAGCCGTGACCGACGTGCGACGCAGGTGGGTACGACCCGAGGTGGTGCGGCTGGGACTGGTGGCCGCGGTTCTCGCGCTGGCGCTCGGCGCGTGCGGCGTGCCCGGGCTCGTGGCGCTGCCACCGTCGCCCGCGGAATCGAACGTGTTCCTCGGCCCGCGCCAGCCTGCGACCGCCGACGCCGCAAAGGACGCCTGTGCGTACTCGTACCACCGCACCGAGCGGCTCGCCGTGTTCGGCGCAGCCGTCGGACGAGACGTCGACTGCGCCCTCGTCTACAACAACGCCTCGCCCGACTGGGCGAACTGGGAACGTCCGTGGTTCATGATCCACGGAAATCCGAACTTCAACTGGGCGAACTGGAAGAACGCGGTGCCGGGCCGGAGCTTGATCATCACCCAGGCGCTGATCCCGTCGGACGCACCACCCGACTGGCGCGAACGTGGTGCCGCCGGTGAATACGAGGACCATGCCCGGACCCTGGCCGCGAACTACGTCGCGGCGGGACTGGGCGAGTCCGTCATCCGCCTCTCGCACGAGGCCAACGGCAACTGGACACTCGACGGCCTCGGCTACGACCCCGCCAAGTACGGGCTCTGGAAGACGTTCTGGGCCCGCACGGCCCGGGCGATGGACTCGGTGCCGGGTGCGAACTTCCGCTTCGACTGGACGATCAACGCTCCGTGGCGTGCGATCCCGTTCGACGAGTACTACCCCGGCGACGACGTCGTCGACATCATCGGTGCCGACGTCTACGACTTCTGGCCCGGACCCGGGCCGGCTCCACGGAGCGCACCGGCCCGCTGGCGGGCGCAGTACGACCAGGTCGGAGGCCTCGGGGACCTGGTCGAGTACGCGAAGCAGCGCGGCAAGCCGCTCAGCATCGCCGAATGGGGCATCTCGGCGGAGGGCAGCAAGGGTGGTGCCGGCGACAACCCGTACTTCGTCGATGCGATCGCCGCGGTCGTGCGGAACAACGCCACCGCGTACCACTCGTACTTCGACTCCCTCACCGACGTGAACATCCTGCTGACCGACGCGCCCCGCTCGCTGCAGGCGTACCGTCGGCACTTCGGCGCAAGCGGCGACTCGCTCGGCTGACCGTGCGGTCACGAGTCGGGCCTGTCGACACCCTCGTCGCCCTTGACCAGGGTGAAGACGAGGAACGTGTAGTCGAGACCGGTGAGCTCCCAGTGCACCGGCTTCTCGACCGCGTCGAGGGGCACCGGAGCACTCGGGCGGAGCCCGTGGATCGCGGCGATCTCGAGGGCGTGCTCGATCTCGGCCCGGTTGAAGATCTTGACCGGCACGCCGTAGGCGAACTTGCCCGCGGTGTCGACCGGGTCGGGGTAGTAGTCGGTCGACGTGACGAGCGCGCCACCGGGCTTGAGGATCCGGGACGCCTCGCGGAAGTAGCCGTCGATGTCGACTCCGTGCTCCACGACACTGAGGCACGTCACGACGTCGAAGGTCTCCGCGTCGAAGCGCGTGTCGGTCGCGTCGCCGGGCTCGTAGTGGATCCCGCCATGGCGGAACGGCGCCGAGAAGACGGGGTTGATGCACCACAGGTCCCGGAAGCCGTAGAGCCACAACCACGACGAGATCACCGATTCGATGATCCCGCCGGAGTCGAGCACGCGACCTGCGGTACCCGTCCGGCGCAGCACCGCGCCGAGTGCAGCGAGGGAATCCCAGTTCTTCGCCGGGACGATGTACTCGGGCAGCCCGCACCGGCGGACCACCGCGGCCCACCGGTCGACTTCGGCCTGACCGAGGAGCACCGCGTTCTCCTCCGGGAAGCTGCTGGGCAGCGTCGGGTGCGCCGACGTGTTCGGGAACCGGTGCTCGAGCCAGCGCTGGTACAGGGCCGGGCTGCGGAGCAGCGTGGCCAACGGGGCGCGCGTCGGGTCGTGGAGCTTGGTGGTGATCATGGTGCGGACCTCTCTTCGCTTGCGGGAACGGGCAGGGGGACATCGCCGGTGCGCACGAACGCGAGCGTGGCGGCGGCGAGGAGGCTGTAACCGATCTGACCGACCAACCACCCGAAGCCGACGCCGGTCAGCCCGTGACCCATGAAGAGGACGGGGAACCCGATCGCGCAGACGGTGCCGGCCGTGTTGAGGAACACGTAGCTCCGCACCTGCTTCCGAGCGTTGAGGACCACATCGGCGACGTAGTTGAAGCCGGCGAAGAGCCCCGAGAGCGCGAGGAGCTGGAGGCAGCGGGTGCCGTTCCGGGCGTAGTCGGCGCCGAAGATCGAGAGCACCGGATGGGCGAGCAGGCAGAGCACGATCACGCCCGGCACGAGGAGCGCATAGACGCCGAGCAGCGTCCTCCGGGTCTGGGCCCGCAGGGACGACTCGTCGGCCGAGGCCTCGGCGAACAACGACTGCGACGCCATCGAAGGGATCACGTTGAGGAGCGCCACGATCATCAGCGGCATCGCGAAGAACGCAGCCTGGCGGGCGCCGAGCCGGTCGAGCACGAGGATCGGCAGCACCGTGGTCGGGAGGAGCGCGACGAGCGCGGCAACGTGGTTGCCGGCCGCGAACGACCGGCAGTGCGAGAGCGCACCGAGGTCGACGCTGCGGACCCAGCTGCGCACCGAGCCGCCGACCTCGTAACGCAGGATCACGACGCTCGCGACCGTCGCGACGGCGAGCGCGGCGAAGTAGAGCCCGAACAGCCCGGCCACACCGAGACCGACCGCGAGCGGGAGCGCGACGAGCTTGACGACGCTCCCCGCGGCGTTCTCCACCACCACCCACTTGCTCTTGCGGAGGGCGATGAGCGCCGACTGCGCCACGACGCCCAACGATCCGAGCGCGGTGATCGTCACAAACACGGGAACCATCGTCCACCCGGGCGCGACCTGGTCGAGTGGGACGCCGAAGTGGTGCGGCACGAGGCACCACACCAGGGCGACCACGGCACCGCTCCCGGCCGCGACCACGCCCGTGGTCACGAGGAGCCGAATCGGGTCGCGATCCGCGGCCAGGAACCGGATCAGGGTGTTGGGGAGACCGAGGGTGCCGGCCATCACCGCGAACGTGAGCGCGCTCACGATCGTCGCCGTGGTGCCGACCGCGCTCGCGGGGAAGAGCCGCGATGCGAGCGCCCAGAACACGAACCCGAGACCGGCGGCAATCGCGCTGTTGAGGATCAGGAACGACGAGTTCCGGTAGAGACTGTCGTTGACCGCCCGCACCACGATCCGACGCAGCGCGGAAGCTCGCTGGCCCTCGGCCGGCAACGACGACGGCGAGGCGTCGCGGATCGTGTCAGCCGACACCCACCGACCTCCGATCGTCGACCCGACTCGGGGCCGTACGTACCGAGTCGTAGATCCCGACGAGCCCCGCCGCAACGGTGTCGAAGCCGATCAGACGGGCCCGCTGTTCCTGGCGAGCACGCAACGACCGCTCGAGCTCGTCGTCGGTGAGCACGCGCTCGAGTGCAGCGGCGAGGGCACCCGCGTCGCCGGGCGGCACCAGGAGGCCACCGTCGCCGAGTGACTCGCGCAATCCTGGCAGGTCGCTCGCCACCACCGGCGCACCCGCGACGGTCGCGGTGTCGAGCACGCTGCTCTGCGTGACCTTCGTGTACGGGACCACCACGACCCGCGCCAGCGCGAAGAGCGCGGGGGCGTCGGCCGAGTCCACGAACCCGACGAAGCGGATCAGGTCCGTGAGCCCGAGCCGCTCGACCGAACGACGGAGCTCGAGTTCGTACTCGTGGTCACGGAGACCGAAGCAGCGGAACACTCCGGAGCGTGGCCGTACCGTTCCCGCGATCATCAGGTCGAGCCCCTCGGGGCCGATGGCATCGCGGTCGCGCAGCGCGGCCACGGCATCGACCACGTGTTCGAGACCCTTGTCCGGGTGGAGGAAGCCGAAGCAGAGCACCAACGGCCGG
>JBBRHS010000232.1:0-5059 GCA_038222385.1 Acidimicrobiia bacterium | reverse complement strand
TCACGAAGTCGCCGAACTGGGCTTCCCAGCCGACCCAGGCGGTGGGCGCCGAGACCGAGTACCCGTACTCGAAGCCGAGCGCGGCGTATTCCGAGAGCACGGAGTCGTAGAGCATGAACGGGGCCTGGTCTGCCGCGAGGTGTGCCAGCGGGACGAATTCGGTGTCGTTGTTGATGTCGACGATCACGCCGTGGCGCTGGCTGAACGTGCCGCGCCGGGTGTCCTGACCGGAGAGCCGGACCGGTGTGCCCTCCAGCACCATCGAGCCGAGCGCGAACGCCTCGGCGAGGGCCCAGTCGATCTCGCCGTTCTCGAACGCGACGCGGTGGCCCGCGAGGAGGCGTTCCAGCTTCGGGTGCATGTGGAACGCATCGGGTGAGGTGGTGAGGCCCTCGACGATGCGCTCCAACGTGTCGCGGGACACGCTGGTCTCGACCGACACGACGGGGACGCCGGCGGGATCGGTGAGCTCGGGGTCGGGCGCCGACGGCGGCTCGACCTGGACCCGGTGCACCTCCTCGAAGGCCTCGTCCATCTGGGCCCGGAAGTCGCCGAGCGCGGCTTCGGCCTGCTCGAGGCTCAGATCGCCCCGGTTCACGAGTTGTTCGGTGTAGAGCTTGCGGATCGAACGCCGCTCGCCGATCAGTGCGTACATCGCCGGTTGGGTGAAGGCCGGTTCGTCGGCCTCGTTGTGACCGAACCGGCGGTAGCAGACCATGTCGACGACGACGTCCTTGTGGAACGCCCGCCGGAACTCGTAGGCGAGCCGGATCACGCGCACGCAGGCCTCGGGGTCGTCGCCGTTCACGTGGAAGATCGGCGCCTGGACCATCTTCGCGACATCGGTCGCGTACACGCTCGAGCGACCCTGCGACGGCGACGTCGTGAACCCCAACTGGTTGTTCACGACCACGTGGACGGTGCCGCCCACCTCGTAGCCGGGAACCTCGGAGAGGTTGAACGTCTCGGCGACCACGCCCTGACCCGCGAACGCGGCATCGCCGTGGACGAGCACCGGTAGCACGGTCTCGCCTTCGGTGTCGTTGATGGCGTCGGTCGCGGCGCGCGCCATGCCCTCGACGACCGGGTCGACCGCCTCGAGGTGGCTCGGGTTCGACGCCATGGTGATGGTGAGCTGCGCACCCGAGGGCGCGTCGTGCTTGCCGATCGCGCCGACGTGGTACTTCACGTCGCCCGATCCCTGCACACTCGCAGGGTCGAGCGCGCCCTCGAACTCACGGAAGATCTGGCCGTAGCCCTTGCCGACCGTGTTCACGAGCACGTTCAGTCGGCCCCGGTGCGCCATGCCGAGCACGACTTCGTTCACGCCGTCGTCGGCCGCGGTGTTGAGCAACGCGTCGAGCATCGGGATGAGACTCTCGGCGCCCTCGAGGCTGAAGCGCTTCTGCCCCAGGTACTTGCGTTGGAGGAACGCCTCGAATGCCTCTGCTGCGTTGAGGCGTTCGAGGATGCGCCGCTGGTCCTCGGCCGACACCTCGGGGGTGGCACCCTCGACGTGGCGCTGGATCCAGTCCTTTTGATCGGGATCCTGGATGTGCATGTACTCGACGCCGATCGAGCGCGCGTAGGCGTCTCGCACGATGCCGAGGATGTCGCGCAGGGGCAGGACTCGTTCCTCGATCGTGCCGACCCCCAGGCTGCCGACCGGGAACTCGCGCTCCAGGTCCCAGATCGTGAGGCCGTAGTGGCGGATGTCGAGCTCGGGGTGGGTGTGCGGCTCACGCCGCCCGAGCGGATCGAGGTTCGCGATGAGATGACCTCGCACTCGGTACATGTTGATGAGCTGGTGGACGTGCACGACCTTCTCGGCCTTCACGACGTCGTCGTCGAGCGCGCCGGTGTCGGTGCTCCAGCGGGCAGGCTCGTACGGCACCCCGAGGCTCTGGAACACGTCGTCGTAGAAGCCCTCCTCGCCGAGCAGGAGGTGGTGGATCCAGCGCAGGAACTCGCCGCTCTCCGCGCCGCCGATGATGCGGTGGTCGTAGGTGTTCGTGAGGGTGATGACCTTGCCGACACCGATGCGGGCGAGCACCTGCGGGTCGGCACCCTCGTACTCGGCGGGGTAGCCGATGGAGCCGACGCCGATGATGAACCCCTGGCCGGGCATGAGCCTGGGGACGGAGTGCACCGTGCCGATCATCCCGGGGTTCGTGATCGTCCCGGCGGTGCCGGCGAAGTCGTCGGGGGAGAGCTTGTTGGTGCGGACCTTGCGGATCAGCTCCTCGTAGGCCCGGAAGAAGCCGGCGAAGTCGAGCGTGTCGGCAGCCTTGATGTTCGGGACGAGCAAGGTGCGCGAGTTGTCGGACTTCTTCACGTCGACGGCGAGGCCGAGGTTCATGTGCTCGTGGTGGATCACCGCGGGCTTGCCGTCGACCAGCGCGAACCCGGCGTTCAGGGTGGGCATCTTCTCGACCGCGCGCACGACTGCGAAGGCGATGAGGTGGGTGAAGCTCACCTTGGCACCACCGCTGCGGGCGAGCTGGTTGTTGAGGATCTGGCGGTTCACCTCGAGCAGGCGGGCCGGGATCGTCCTCACGGAGGTGGCCGTCGGGACGCCCAGGCTCGCCTCCATGTTGACCACCGTGCGGGCCGCCGCGCCCCGGAGCGCTTCGGGTGCGTCGTCGGAGGGGGCTGCGCTGACCGCGACCGGAGCCGGAGCCGGAGCCGCGACCGGGGTGGTGGCGGGCGCGGGAGCGGGAGCCGACGGGGTGGGCTGGGGAGCGGTCGTGCCGTTGCCGTCGGCGGCACCGAGGGGCTTGTAGTCGGCGAAGAACTCGCGCCAGGTCTCGGCCACCGACCCGGGGTTCTCGACGTATCGGCGGTACATCTCCTCGATCAGGCCGGAGTTCGGGCCCAGATCTTCGAAGGAGGTCTTGTCTGCGGCCATCGCCGCCTCCTGTGGTGGGTGTTCAGTCGCGCAGCAGTTCGGCGACCTGGAACGCGAGGTCGAGTGATTGCCGTGCGTTCAGGCGAGGATCGCACATCGTCTCGTAGCGCTGTTCCAACTGGTCGCCGAGTACCTCTTCGGCACCGCCGAGGCACTCCGTGACATCTTCTCCGGTGAGCTCGATGTGCACACCTCCGGGCCAGACGCCCACGGCCCGGCACGCGGTGAAGAAGCCACGCAGTTCCGCCATGACGTCGTCGAAGTGGCGGGTCTTGTAGCCGCTCGAGTGCACGAAGGTGTTGCCGTGCATCGGATCGCAGGCCCACACCACCGGGTGGCCCGACTTCTGGACCGCGTCGATCAACGGCGGGAGCGCGCTGTCGATCCGGTCGGCGCCCATCCGGCTGTAGAGGACCAGGCGACCGGGGCGCCGGCCCGGGTTCAGTCGTTCGCAGATCCCGACCGCGTCGTCGGGGGTCGCACTGGGTCCGAGCTTCACGCCCACGGGGTTCTCGATGCCCGAGAGGAACTCGACGTGGGCGCCGTCGACCTCACGGGTCCGTTCACCGATCCAGAGGAGGTGGGCCGAGCAGTCGTACCAGTCGCCGGTGAGGCTGTCGCGCCGGGTCAGGGCTTCCTCGTAGTCGAGGAGCAGCGCTTCGTGAGCGGTGTAGAAGTCGACCTGGCGCAGCTGTGATTCGGTGCCGAGATCGATGCCGCACGCGGCCATGAACCGCAGCGCCCGGTCGATCTCGCCGGCGAGCGCGTCGTACCGCCGACCGGCCGGGCTCCGCTCCACGAACTCGAGGTTCCACGCGTGGACCTTGCCGAGGTCGGCGAATCCGCCCTTGGTGAACGCACGGATCAGGTTCAGGGTCGCGGCCGACTGGTGGTACGCCCGCACAAGGCGGGTGGGATCGGGGCGTCGGGCGTCGGCATCGAAGGCGAAGTCGTTCACGGTGTCGCCCCGAAACGAGGGTAGCTCCACGCCGTCGCGCGTCTCCACGGGAGACGAACGCGGCTTGGTGAACTGACCGGCCATACGACCGATCTTCACCGTCGGCACCCCGGTGCTGTAGGTGAGCGCGACGGCCATCTGGAGGATCACCTTGAGCTTGTCGCGGATCGAGTCGGCCGAGAACGCGTCGAAGCTCTCGGCGCAGTCACCGGCCTGGAGCAGGAACCCCTCGCCGTCGGCCACCGCGGCGAGCGAACGGGTGAGGTCGCGCGCCTCACCGGCGAACACGAGCGGCGGGAAGGCGCGGATCTGCTCGAGCGACGCCTCGAGCTCCTTCTCGTCGGGCCACTCCGGCTGCTGGCCCGCGGGGTGGTCCCGCCAGGAGTCGGGACCCCAGACGTGAGTGGCGCTCACAGGTACGCGCCCGCGCCCCGGGGGTCGGTCCCGGGCGGGCCGGCGCCGATGGCGGCCTGGTTGCGCATCTGCTCGAGTTGCTGCTGGGCCGATGCCTGCTGGGTGAAGATCGAGGCCTGGATCCCGTGGAAGAGGCCTTCGAGCCACCCCACGAGCTGGGCCTGCGCGAGTCGGAGCTCGGAATCGCTGGGCGTGTCGCTCGTGAACGGGAGCACGACCTCGCTGAGCTCGCGCGTCAGATCCGGCGAGAGCACACCCTCGAGCTCGTGGATCGACCGCTCGTGGATCGCACGGAGACGACGACGGCCCTCTTCGTCGAGCGGTGCGCGCCGGACCTCTTCCAGCATCGTCCGGACCATCGACGCGATGCGGATCAGCTTGGTCGGCCTGGTCACCTGCTCCGACGGCTCGGTCGCGGCGATCTCGTTCCCGGGACCGGGGGTGTCCGGGTCGACGACCTCCGGCTTCAGCGGCGCGTCGGCAGGAGCGGCTTCTGCAGAAGTGGTTTCGGCAGAAGTGGTTTCGTCGGGAGGGGTTTCGTCGGGAGGGGTTTCGTCGGGCACCCCACCACGATAGGTGCCGCGGGCGCGTACCGGGCCACCGGAACGCCCGCGGGACCACGGCCGAAGTGTCGTCTACCGCGCCCAGCTCCCGTCGCCGGCCTCGGTGACACCGGGCGGGACCCGACCCGCGGCGCCCTCGACGCGCGGACCGGGCACGCCGTGGAAGCGGTAGGGCTCGGCGTCGCGGCCCGGCTGGCAGACCCAGCACTCGCCGGT
>JBBRHS010000231.1:0-5060 GCA_038222385.1 Acidimicrobiia bacterium | reverse complement strand
ATCCATGTACTCCACCGGATAGTGCACCGCGAAGAAGACCAGCATCCGATGGGAGAACGCCCGGAACCCCGAGCTGGTGTCGGAGAACCGGCGACCCACGAGACGGTGCACCACCCATTCGAGCCCGCGCATACCGGCGCGCCGGGTCCGGCTCACGGCGTAGGTCGGTCGTCCACCTGCGGCGAAGCGACTCCCGATCACGAGGTCGGCACCGTCGCCGAGAGGACCCAGGATGGTCGCCACGGCCTGCGGGTCGTGTTGCCCGTCGGCGTCGAACTGGACCGCGGCGTGGTAGCCGCGTTCGACGGCGTAGCGGAACCCGGTACGGAGGGCACCCCCGATCCCGAGGTTGAACGGGAGCTCCACCACCGTGACCCCGGCGCGACGCGCGACCTCGGCCGTTGCGTCGACCGATCCGTCGGAGACCACGAGCACATCGAGATCGGGGCGCTGCACGTGGAGCTCTTCGAGCACCGGCGGGAGCGATGCCGCTTCGTTGAAGGCCGGGATGATTACGAGCGCAGAGCCGGTGCGGGGGTGCGGATCGGTCACGGTCACATCACCCGACGGGACCAGCGGGCGAGCGGTCGCTCGACGACGAACCAACTCAGCGACGCGACCGCGACCGAGAGGATGAACACCGCGAGCGTGACCATCAGCGCGCTCCCCTCCATGTCACGCGGAGCCAGGACGTTGTCGGTGAGCACCGTCGTGATCTGGTTGTGCCAGAGGTAGACGCCGTAGCTCACCACACCGACGTAGACGAAGGCGGCCGACGTGAGCATCCGACCGTCGAGGCGTTCCCGCCGGAACCCGAACACGAGGGGAAGCGCCGCGAACACGGCGCAGGCGGTGTAGAGCACCTGCGTCTCGGCCGAGTAGTGGGCCCGGTACAGCACGCTGGTGCCGAAGAGCGCCGCGGCCAGAACGAGTGAGCCGAACGAAGCTGCCCACCAGAGCGGGGCCAGCCTTCCGATGCGACGGCCCAGATCGGTCTGCGGGTTGCGCTCCACCCATTCCGCGCCGATGCACAGCAGGATCCCGGCGGAGAACAGCGGGAGGAAGAAGGGGAACCAGAACGTCTCGAGGAGGTGGCCCGTGAGCACGGACCACGCTACCCAGACCCACCCCGCCGCGAACGCGACCCCCGTCGAGCCGACGAGCGCGCGCCACGGCGACATCCGGCGGGCGAGACGTTCGACTCCGAGCATGAACACCGGGAGCAGCAGGTAGAACGCGACCTCCACGGTGAGGGTCCAGGCGATGCTGATCCCCAGCGTGAACGTGTCGGCCCGGTAGGCCTGGAGCAGGAGCAACTGGGTGATCCAGTCTCCGACACCGGAGAGGTGGGTGGTTCCGAGGATGAACGCACTCGCGAACAGCGCGAGCCAGTACGCCGGGAAGATGCGCAGGGCCCGCCGCCAGCCGTACTGACGGAATGCCGGGAGTGGGCGACCGTCGATGATCGCGAGCACGAACGGGCGGGCGACCATGAAGCCCGACGCAACGAAGAAGACCTGGACGCCTGCCTGCAACTGCGCCACGAACGCCTGCAGCGCGGGCGCGTCGGCGAGGCGGAAGACAGCGGCGTGCAGGACGAGCACACTCGTGGCGGCGAGCGCGCGCAGCCCGTCCCATCCGGGAAGGTGGAGCGAGCGGGTGACCTGAGTCACTCGTCGACGACAGGGGCGAGCTCGTACACGAACTGGTAGCCGAACAACGTCGGCCAGACGTCGGTCGCGATGCGGTCGACGCCTTCCACGAGCCTGGCACCACTCGACTGAGGCGCGGCACCCGAGCCGTCGCGGTGGAGCACCTCGAGCGGGAGTCCGACCGCGTCGCGGCGGCGGACCTCGAATCCGGATCGGGTCGCCAACAGCTCGAAGCTGCGGCGCGTGAAGAAGCGGAGGTGACTCTCGTCGAGGATCCCGCGGCGGTCGTAGTCGAAGCGCCCGCTCGCCACCCGGGCCCGCGGATACCAGTGCCCGAAGTTGGGCACGCTCGTGACGACGCGGCCGCCGGGCGCGAGCCGGGCGCGGATGTCGCGGAGCAGGACATCGGGACGGCGGACGTGTTCGAGGACGTCGGCGGCCACCACGATGTCGTACCCGTCGCCGACCTCGGGCGGGATGCCGTCGTCGAGGTCGGCCTCGAAGAATCGATCGAGCCGGGCCCCCACACCCTCGTGCTTCGACCGGTCGACGCCCGTGACGTCGTGACCGGCGAGGCGGAGCCGTTCCCCGAGGGCACCGTCGTCGCAGCCGAGATCCAGGATCCGGCCGGCGGGCATGCGGCCGACCAGGTCGAGGATCCGACCGTGCGAAGTCTCGTCGCCGTGTTTCAGCGCGTAGTGGTCGTCGGCGAACGCGGTGTCGCCGGTTCCGAAGCCCATCTTGTGGGCCCGGTACCGGACCACCGCCTTGGTCACGTCGGCGGCGTAGCCGAGGCCGTTGACGTAGCAGACCTCGTCGCCGTAGTAGGTGGGGATCGGGATCTCGACGATGCGCATCCGCGCCTCGAGCAACTGGAGGATCACCTGGGTGTCGAAGTCGAACCCGCTCGAGTTGCGTTCGAGCGGCAGTTCGGCGAGGGCGGCGACGCTGTACGCGCGGTACCCGCTGTGCCACTCACTGAGATCCGCACCCGCCACCGCGTTCTGGAAACGGCTGAGGATCTTGTTGCCGACGTACTTGTAGGCCGGCATCCCACCCCGGCGCGCCTCGCCCGGTGTCATCATGCGCGAGCCGAAGACCGCGTCGGCGTCGCCCCGTTCGAGCGGCGCGACCATCTCCGGCAGGAGCTCCGGCGCGTACTGGCCGTCGCCGTGGAGGAGCACGATGATGTCGAGTCCGTGCTCGATCGCCCAGCGGTAGCCCGCCCGCTGGTTCCCCCCGTACCCGAGGTTCCGGGGGTGGCGGATGACCTCGAGCGGCAGCTCCCGGTTGGTCTGCTGGTATCCGAGCCCGACGAGGTAGGTCGCGTCCTGGCTGGAGTCGTCGGTGACGAGGATCTTCTCGATGCGGGGGACGAACTCGCGGGGGATCCGGTCGAGCACGGCCGCGAGGGTGGAGGCTGCGTTGTAGGCGACGACCAGCACCCCGATGCGTTTCATGAACCCACCCCTGTCGCTGCGCCCTCTCGGGACCGAGCCTCTTCAGCGTAGTGACCGGGGCCGGTCGGGCGGCCGATGGAGGAGGAGAGCTTCCGGGCGATCGCGTCGATCGCGACGGCGGCGAGCACCACCACGCTGACCTCGGCCGGGACGCGGAGACGCATCTGCCCGTACGTGACCGCGGCCACCACGCTCACCAGCACCACCACGGTGAGCAGCGGCCAGAGATTCGACCACGCACGGCGGAGGGCGTACACCCCGGCGATGGCCAGGAGCGCCAACGGGTAGAACGACCAGAGCCCGACGCGCGAGATCCACGGGAGCCGCCCCTCGCCGGCGTTGTACGACACCATCCGGTCGGCGGCGTACACGTTCCAGAGGCGGGCCACCCGGATCGCCACGACCGCGGGAAGGCGGTCACGGTTCTCCCGCATGAACTCGACGGCGAGCCGTCGGGATTCGCTGCTCACCTGCGACTGGTCACCGGGGAGCGCCTGGAGACAGTCGAGGAGCCACATCCCGACCGCAGCCCCGGAGTACGCATCCGGACAGTTCGCGCCGAGAAGCGTCTGACCGTCGTTCGTCGACAGGAACGTCGGCTCCTCGAAACGGGTCAGGTTGAAGGTGACCCACGGCGCCACCACGACCACGAGCGCGAGCGACGCGACCCCGACCCGGCCCACCCGCTCACGGCCGGTGCGCACAGGCGAGGCCAGCAGCACCGGGAGCGCGACGCACGGGGCGAACAGGATCATCTCCGACCGGGTGAGCGCGGCGAGGCCGCAGGCGACCCCGATGGCGATCGCCATGGGCGCGGTGGGCGCCCGCCGGTAGCGGTACACGAGCAACAGGATCAACGCGGTGAAGATGAGCGTGAGCGTCTCCGCCATCACGAGCCCGTCGTTCACCCAGAGGTTCGGGTACAGCGCGGCGATCCCCGCCGCGATCAAGCCCACGCGGTCACCGGCCACCTCGCGGCCGAGCAGGCCGACGAGGAGCACGGTGACCGACCCGAGCACCGCGAACGTGAGGCGGAAGGCAAACGCGTGGTTGTTACCCCGCCGGGTGTCGACGTCGGCGCCGGGCACGTGGTCGAGCACCCAGGCGACCGGCGCCAGGACGAGCACGGTCAGGGGCGGGTGGTCGGCCGCGGGGATCGTCCCGACCCGCAACTCGTTGCGCGCCTCGTCGTAGGGGTACACGAACCCGTGACCCTGTGCGAGTCGGTTCGCGGTTCCCGTGTAGAAGATCTGGTCGCCCTGGAGCGGTTCGTCGCCCACGGCGACCAAGACGTAGCCCACCCGAACCGCGCACCCGAGGAGCACGATCAGCGCGAGCACGCGACCGAATCGGGCCATCCGGGCACGCTACCAGCGCGCCTCGGCGACGCGGTCGACGAGCGGGCCCGGAGTACCCTGCTCCCGCGCCGTCGGATGGTCGGTGAGATCCAACTCTCTTGGGGGAACGTGGAGACCGCGGGCCCGGGTATCGACACCCAGCGCAGATTCGGCCGGGGGCTGGCGCTCATCGCGACGGGGGCGCTCGTCGTGCGGTGGGTGTTCACCTACGTGGCGCGCGGAGACCAACCCCTCGGACGCCTGACCGACAACCGCTGGTACTTCGAGGCCGGCCGGATGCTCGCGAACGGCGACGGCTTCGGGAACCCGCTGATCTGGTACAGCCAGGACTTCCGGTACGTGCCGACCGCCGGTCACCCGCCGGTGTACCCGCTCTTCCTCGGTGCGGCGTCGTTCCTCGGCATCGACACCCCCCTCGGCGCGCGCCTGGCGACGGCGTTGCTCGGCGTGCTCACCGTCGTGGTGATCGGATTCACTGCCCGGGACCTCGCGGGTGACCGGGCCGGTCTCGTCGCGGCCGCGCTCGCCGCGGTGTACCCGAACCTCTGGATCAACGACGCGACGCTCCTGTCGGAGACGCCCTACGCCCT
>JBBRHS010000230.1:0-5086 GCA_038222385.1 Acidimicrobiia bacterium | reverse complement strand
GCCGTGCTCGTGGCTCGAGCCGCGCCGGCCGTCGTCGCGGTCTTCGCTGCCGGCTCCACCGGCGAACGGCGCGGATCCGGCGTCGTGATCGCCGATGGCTGGGTGCTCGCGACCTGTGACACCGTGGGCGACGCCGACAGCGCCATGATCACGATCACCAGCGACGACGGCGCGGTCCACACCGCCACGATCCGCGGGCTCGACCCTGCCACCGACCTCGCGCTCCTCCGCGTCGACGGCCTCGAAGGCGGACTGGGTGCCCGCACCGCCCGACCGGTCGAGGTCGGCGAACCCGTCATCGCGGTCGGGTCGGGCGACGCCTCCGGGAAGTGGGTCGCGACGGGCGTCGTCTCGTCGACGACGACGATGGCGACCGGGGGAACGATGGTCCGGGCCGGGCTCATCGCCACCGATGCCCTGATGGAGGCCGGGGCATCGGGCGGGGTGCTCCTCGACCGCGACGGACGTGCCGTCGGGGTGCTCACCAGCGGCAGCGACCGCGCCGGCGTGGCCGTCCCGATCAGCACCGCACGCGATGTCGCCGACCAGCTCCGGGTCACCGGGAAGGCCGGCCACGGATGGATGGGCGTCTCCGGCGTCGACGCGGTCGAACGCGCCGGTGGGGGCGTCCGGGTCACCGAGATCGGTGTCGACAGCCCCGCGGCGAGAGCCGGGATCCGTTCCGACGACGTGATCATCGCGATCGGAGCGACCCGCGTGACCCGGATGGCCGACCTCATCGCGGAGGTGCGGGCCCTGCGCCCCGGCAAGGAGATCACCCTCCGGCTGGCCCGCGACGGGACCACTCGGAAGGTGTCGATCACGCTCCACGACATGCCGGCGGAGCTCACACCGATGGGTACGAGCAGCACGCTGGTCGAAGCCGCCGCAGGGTGAGCGCCGTGACGACTCGGCTCGCTTGCGCCAACGGTGGGAGACTGGTCGCGTGACTACTTCTGCCGCGCCACCAGCCGAGTCGCGATCCGGTGAGATCCGACCCGAAGACCAGCTCGACGAAGTCGACAAGGAACTGCTCAACGCGGTCCAGTGGGACTTTCCTCTCGTCGAGCGGCCGTACGGCGCCCTCGCCGATCGCTTCGGGATCACCGAGGCCGAGGTGCTCGAGCGTCTCGCGACGGTGAAGGAGCTCGGCGTGCTCCGCCAGCTCTCGGCGATCTTCGACACCCGTGCGCTGGGCTACAACTCTGCGCTCGTCGCCGCGAAGATCGATCCCGACCACATCGACGACGCCGCCGGGATCATCAGCGCCCACCCCGGGGTGAGCCACAACTACAAGCGCAACCCCGACTACAACCTCTGGTACACGCTGGCCACGCCACCGGGTGAAGACTTCGACGCCCACCTCGACGTGCTGCACGCTGCGTCCGGCGCGAGGGTCACCCGCAAGCTGCCGACCCTCGTGCTCTACAAGATCGGCGTGAAGCTCGACATGACCGGCACCGCCAAGGCGAATGCCAAGGCGGAGGTGCTCGCCCACGAACAACCAGAGCGCCGGCCCGACATGCAGGCCCCCGAACTGTCCGACCTCGAGGTCGCGGCCATCAGCGTGTTGCAGGACGACCTGCCCCTCGTCGAGGAGCCGTTCGCGGCCCAGGGCGCGCGGATCGGCGTCGACGGCGCGACCGTCCTCGAACTGCTGCAGTCGTTCAAGGACCGCAAGCTCATGCGCCGCCTCGCCGCGGTCATGAATCACCGCAGTGCCGGGTTCAAGGCGAACGCGATGGGTGTCTGGGCCGTCCCCGAGGCCGACCTCCCGGAGATCGGCCCGCAGATGGCGGGGTTCGCGGCGGTGAGTCACTGCTACCGACGGCCCACCTACGACGACTGGCCGTACACGGTCTTCACGATGGTGCACGGTCGGAACGCCCGCGACTGTGAGGCGATCATCGATGCGATCCGTACCGAGACCGGTGTCGACGAGTACGCGCTCCTCTGGTCGATCAAGGAGTACAAGAAGACCCGCCTGCGCTACTTCACCCCCGACTGGGACACCTGGCGCGAAGAGCACCTCGCTTGATCAGGAGAAGAAGCGGGGCCGGCGGAGAGCGGTCGGGGTGCATGAACCCGGTGAGCGGTCGAGCCGGCGGAGCGGATTCGACCATCAACAGGAGAAGAAGCGGAGCCGGCGGAAAGCGGTCGCAGTGCATGAACCGGTGAGCGGTCGAGCCGGCGGAGCGGATTCGACCAGCTAGCGGCGGCGGTTGCGCCAGAGGACGACGCCGCCTCCGACTGCGGCGAAGGCACCGGCGAGGCCGGCAGCGCCGAGCGCGACCTTCCCCTTCGGGAACGGCTTCGTGAGCGCGGCGACCGTCTCGATCAGCGTCTCTTCATTCGTGTGCTGCGGAACCCACCCCTCGGCCCGGAGCCGGTCGTTGGCCAACACCCACGGGTAGGTGAGGTACGGCAGTGCCTCCGCGGGCACGTCGCCGAGGCCGGTCGACCAGAGGCGCCGCAGCGCACGTGACAGCAGCTCGGCCGGAACCGCGGCCGCCCGACGGCGCCGCAACGCGGTGGCCGCGGCCGCGTCGAGCCAGCCGTCGGCCGCGACGTTGAACACTCCCGGGAGGTCGCGTTCCACAGCGAGCAGGAGCGCATCCGCGACGTCGTCGGCGTGCACGGTCTGCACCGGCGGCGTCGCGCCCCGCACGCTGATCGCGGGGCGACCCGCCAGCAGCCGGGCCCAGAGGTGGCGAGCGCCCCGGCCGAGCACCGGTGCGGCGCGCAGCGTCGTCGTGACCGCCCCGGGAACCTCGTCGCGCCACTGCGCCAACATCCGCTCGACCTCGGCGCCCTGCACCCCGGGCCCGAACCCCGGGTTCGGCCGCAGCGGCGCATCTTCGGTCAGCGGGATCGGGTTGCCCGGCCAGGCGCCGTAGACCGCGGCGGTCGACACCCGCACGATCTTCTTCACGCCCGCTCTCGTCGCGGCGTCGAGGACCCGCCTCGTGCCCTCGACGTTGACCCGGGTCTCGAAGGAGTCGTCGGGGAGCGGATCGACGATCGATGCGAGGTGGACGATCATCTCGACGCCCTCGAGAAGGGGTTCGAGGTCGGCGGAGGCGATGTCGACCCGGTGCATCTCGAGCCGACCGATGCGCCGCTCGGGGTCGCGGACGTCGAGGCCGATCACCCGCCCGACTGCCGGAGAGGCGTCGAGACGCGGCAGCAACCGCTGTCCGAGGAGGCCTGCGATCCCGGTGACGACGACGTCCGACACGTCCATAGACTGACCGCGTGAGCGACGACCCTCAATTCGGAGATCCCGACGACGATCCGAGCCGCGGTTCGCACCCGTCGAACGAGCCGATGAATCCCTTCGGGCCCGGCGGGTTCGACCTGTCGAAGATCGACCTCAACGAGGTCGTGCGGATGCTCCAGTCCGACGGGCCGGTGAACTGGGACATCGCCAAGCAGATTGCCGCGTCGGTCGCGCTCGGCGAGGCCGGGATCCCCGACGCGCCGGTGTCGGCCGCCGACCGGACCCAGCTCGAGGAGCTGGTGCGCGCCGCGCAGACCCACGTCGTGGCCGAGACCGGACTCACCTCGACCTACTCCGCCCCGCTGCGCGTCCTCGGCCGCGCCGAATGGGCCCAGCTCCACCTCGACGCGCTCGCTCCGGTGCTCGAAGCGCTCGCGGTCACCTTTCGCACCGCGATCGTCGAGGAGTCGGCCGGCGGCGAGGACCTGCCACCCGAGATGGGTGCGATGGGGGCGATGGGTGCGTTCGGCATGCCGCTCGGTGGCGACGCACTCTCCGGCCTCATGGGGATGATGGCGCCGGTGCTGCTCGGCGTGCAGGCCGGCTCGATGGTCGGGTACCTCGCGCAGCACGCACTCGGTCGCTACGACCTGCCGCTCCCCACCTCCGACGCGCCCAGCCTGTGTTTCGTCGTCGCCAACGTCGACGAGTTCGAGACCGCGTGGTCACTCGACCGCAACGATCTCCGCTTCGTCGTCGCGCTGCACGAGGTCGTGCGCGCCGCGGAACGATCCGTCGCCTGGGTGCAACCGAAGCTCGTCGCACTGGCAACCGAGTACGTGTCGGCCTACGAGCTCGACCGCGACGCGCTCGAGAGTCAGCTCGGTGGATTCGACCCGAGCGACCCGTCGTCGATGAGTGGGATCACCGAGCATCCCGAAGCCCTCCTCGGCGCGATGCGTTCACCGGCCCAGGAGGAGATCCTCGGTCGCCTGCAGGCCGTCACGTCGGTGCTCGAGGGCTACGCCGAGGTCGTCGTCCAGGGCATCGGGAGTCGCCTCGCCGGTTCGTTCGGCCAGGTCCACGAGGCACTCGCACGACACCGGGTCGAGAGCGGAGAGGCGGGGCGCTTCATCGAAGGCCTGCTCGGGCTCCAACTCGACCGGGCGCGCTCGGAGCAGGGCCAGGCCTTCTGCCTCGGGGTGATCGAGCGGGCCGGTCTCGACGGTCTGAATCGACTCTGGGAAGCGGAGACGATGCTCCCCACCCCGGCCGAGCTCGACGCCCCCGGTCTCTGGCTCGCCCGCATCGAGCTGCCCGAGTAGGCGCATCGAGCTGCCCGGGTGA
The DNA here is from genome assembly GCA_038222385.1 of Acidimicrobiia bacterium. Classification (GTDB taxonomy): domain Bacteria; phylum Actinomycetota; class Acidimicrobiia; order IMCC26256; family JANYLB01; genus JANYLB01. The sequence continues at coordinate 519 of JBBRHS010000230.1, read as the reverse complement.
CTACCGGCTGAACCCCGGGGGACGGTTCGGGAAAGGCCGTTTCGCCGGGTCCGGGCCTGGAGTATGGTGGGGTCACCATGTGCAGCCGCTCCTACTTCGGTTGGTACTTCGGCACCGGGGCATTCCCCGGGCCCTTGTCCCGCCGTCTCTAGCGGCGCACGAAGGTCCCGCAGGAGATGCCCCGGCCGAGAGGCCGGGGTTTTTCGCGTTCGGGGCCCGATCCGTGTACCGAACCCCGCTCCGCAGTCGAAACCCTTGCTCCGCAGCCGAGAGGAACGTCGATGTCGTCCGAACCGCCCCTCCACCCGACGAGTGGTCTCCCGCTCGCCGGCCATCCCCTGGTCGCCCGCCACGGGTCGGCCACCCGCACGAGCGTCCGGGTCGGCGACCAGTTCGTCGGTGCGGGGACGTTCACCCTCGTCGCAGGCCCCTGCGCGGTGGAGACCCCCGAGCAGGTCGCCGCCGCGTGCGAGGCGGCTGTCGCGGCGGGGGCGACGATGCTGCGGGGTGACCTCTACA
>JBBRHS010000229.1:0-5088 GCA_038222385.1 Acidimicrobiia bacterium | reverse complement strand
TCGGGAGCCCCGGTTGTACGTCGGGCGCCTCGCGGTCGACGACACCGACCGGACGCCGCTGGTCATCGACTGGCGGGCCCCCGTCGCGGAGCCGTTCTACCGGGCGACCGCGATCGAACCGATGAACGTGATCCGGCGCCGTCACTTCGTCACCCACGGCGCCGACCTCATCGGCCTCGACGACGAGGTCTTCGATACCGGCGCGGCGTCGGAGGCCGGGTTCCAGATCGTCGGCGAGGGGGCCCTGCTCGCCGCACTCGACCAGGAACGCACCGGGAGGATGCACGACATCGTCGCAACGATCCAGTCGGAGCAGGACGAGGCGATCCGGTCCGATCTCGCGGGCGTGCTGGTGGTCGCGGGTGGCGCCGGAACCGGCAAGACCGCAGTCGCGTTGCACCGCGCCGCGTACCTCCTCTACACCTACCGTCGGCAGCTCCAGAACCAGGGAGTGCTGCTCCTCGGTCCGAGCCCGGTGTTCCTGCGGTACATCGAAGAGGTGCTGCCGTCGCTCGGAGAGCACGAGGTCCATCTCGCCACGCTCGCCACGCTCCGACCCGAGGCCCGACCGCGAGCGACCGAGCCCGCGGCGGCCGGCGCGATCAAGGGCGATCTCCGCATGGACAGGGTCATCCGCAAGGCGGTGGCCGACCGCCAGCACGTGTTACCCCGCAACATCAACTTCCTCGTCGACGGCCTGGCGTTGCGGATCAGCCGCCGCGACTCGTCGCGCATCGTCGGCCGCGCGAAGCGACGACGGGGGACACACAACGCCCGTCGGCCCTACGTCGCCGCGCTCCTCACCGACGTACTCATCCGGCGGTACCGCAACGCCGCGGCGGAGTCGTACGGGAACCAACCGCGGTTCGAACCCGAGAGAGACGACGACGGCTCGTTGCTCCTCGACCCGACCGTCGCCGGCGCGCTGGCGCGTGGTGAGGCACCGCCGCCGGAGTGGGAGGCGGAGCTGCGCCAGAAGCTGCGGCGCCGGCCCGAGGTGCGCGAGGCGCTCGAACGGATGTGGCCGGTGCTCACCGGGGCCGAGCTCGTGCGCGACCTGTTCGGGTTCCCGCAGCTGATCCACTCGGCGTCGGCGGGTGTCCTCACCGCGGCTGAGGAGGCCCTGCTGTACCGGCCGCGGACGTCGCAGTTCCGCGACACGCCGTGGACCGAGGGCGATGTCGCCCTCGTCGACGAAGCCGAAGCGCTGCTCGGTCCGGTGGAGGAGGCCCGTTCGCGTCGGGGCCGCCGCAAGGGGATCGAGGAAGACGAAGCGCTGCGCACCGCCAGTCGCGTCGTCGAGGAGATGGGCCTCGAGGGTTACACCGACGCCGCCACTCTCGCGGCCCGGTTCGGCGACCCCGTCGTCGACGCGCCGCCCGTCGCGAGCGAGCTCCGCACCTACGGCCACGTCCTCGTCGACGAAGCCCAGGACCTCACGCCGATGCAGTGGCGCATGGTCGGACGCAGGGTGCCGTCGGGCTCGTTGAGCCTCGTCGGCGACTTCGGGCAGGCGAGCCGGCCGGGCGCCGCCGACGGCTGGGACAGCGTGATCGACCAGCTGCGACCGCGCGCCGGTTCCCGGGTCGTGCAGCTCACGGTGAACTACCGAACCCCGGCCGAGATCATGGCGGTTGCGCACCGGATCCTCACGGTCGCGGCGCCGAACGTGGAACCGACCCGGGCCGTGCGCAGCACCGGTGAGCACCCCCGCTTCCTCGCCACCGACGTCGAGCACCGACCCGAGGTGGTCGGCGACGCGGCCCGGCTCGCGCTCACCCGCGGGGGCAAGGTCGCGGTGATCGCACCCGAGGTGATGCACGCGGCGATCGTGGCCGAGCTCGCCGACGTCGGAGCGATCTCCGGCTCGACCGACGCCCTCGACGCGCCGGTCACCGTCGTCACCCCGCTCGACGCGAAGGGGCTCGAGTTCGACCACGTCGTGGTCGTCGAACCCGTCGAGCTCGTCGCACCCGATCCCGCGGGGTTGCGGCTGCTCTACGTGGCGCTCACCCGCGCGACGACGACCCTCACCGTCGTCCACGCCGAGCCGCTTCCCGAGGCCCTCACCCCCTGAACTGCTTCACCCCCCTGAACCGGTTGCCCCCCCCGACCCCATGGAGACCGAGATGACGATTGCCGAAGCCGACCGCACCGCGTCGGAGGTCGCGTGGGACCTCGAACCACTCGTCGACGGTCGGGGTCAAGAGGGAGTCGATGCGCTCCTCGACGAAGCCGAGGTGCTCGTCGATGCCCTCGAAGCGCGCCGAGGCACCATCGGCGGCCTCGATGCCGAGGGGCTCGCGACGTTCATGCACGAGTTGGCGGAGCTCAACGACAAGATCGGGCGGGCGGGCTCGTACGCGGGCCTCGCGTTCTCGGTCGACACGTCGGATCCGGTGCGGGGCGCGCTCATGCAGCGGGTCGAGGAGCGGAGCACGACGCTCTCGACCCGTATCCTGTTCTTCGAGCTCGAATGGGCCGAGGTGCGCGACGACCGCGTCGACGAGCTCCTCGCCGACGACCGGCTCGCCTTCTGCCGGCACTTCCTGCGTTCGGCCCGCCGCTACATCCCGCACCTCCTGACCGAGCCGGAGGAGCGCGTCCTCACCGAGAAGTCGGTCACGGGCTCGAGCGCATGGAGTCGGCTGTTCAGCGAGCTCACCTCCGTGATCCGCCTCGACCTCGACGGCACCGACGTGCCGCTCGAACAGGGCCTGTCACTCCTGCAGTCGCCTGATCGCGAGCTGCGCAAGACCGCGGCCGAGGCCGTGACCGCCGGGCTGGCGCCGGGATTGCGGACGCGAGCGTTCGTGTTCAACACCTTGCTCGCCGACAAGGCCACCGACGACCGGCTCCGTCACTACGACGGTTGGCTGGCCAGCATGAACCTCGCCAACGAGGCGAGCGACGCGTCGGTCGAGGCGCTCATCGAAGCAGTGCAGGCCCGGTACGACATCCCCCGGCGTTGGTACACGTTGAAGGCCCGGCTCCTCGGGATCGAACGCCTCGCCGACTACGACCGGATGGCCTCGGTCGCTTCGGCGGAGGCGGAGTTCGGGTGGGACGAAGCCACTCGAATCGTGGTCGACGCGTACGACTCGTTCTCGCCGAAGATGGCCGACGTCGTTCGGCGGTTCCTCGACGAGCCGTGGATCGACGCACCGATGCGGGAGGCCAAGCGCGGCGGCGCGTTCTGCGCGTACACCGTGCCGTCGCACCACCCGTACCTGTTGTTGAACTACACCGCGCAACGACGCGACGTGTTGACGCTCGCCCACGAGCTCGGCCACGGCGTGCACGCGTACCTCGCACGCGAACAGGGGGTGTTCCACCAGACGACGCCGCTCACGCTCGCGGAGACCGCCTCGGTGTTCGGCGAGACGGTCACCTTCGGTCGCCTCCTCGACGCCACCACCGACCCCGACGCCCGGCTCGCGCTGCTCGCCGAGAGCCTCGAGGGCCAGATCGCGACCGTGTTCCGCCAGACCGCGATGAACCGCTTCGAGGATGCGGTCCACACCGCCCGACGGGAGGAGGGCGAACTGAGCGTCGAGCGCTTCGGCGTGCTGTGGGCCGCGTCGCAGGAGGCGATGCTCGGTGACTCCGTCGAGATCACCGAGGGGTACCGCACCTGGTGGAGCTACATCCCGCACTTCATCGGCACCCCGGGATACGTGTACGCGTACGCCTACGGTCAGTTGCTCGCACTCTCGGTGTACCGCAAGTACACCGAAGACGGGCCCGACTTCGTGCCGCGCTACCTCGAGATGCTCAGCGCCGGTGGATCACTCCCGCCGGAGGAGTTGGGCAAGATCGTCGGCGTCGACCTCGCCGACCCCGGCTTCTGGGACGGTGGCCTCGCGATCGTCGCCGAACAGCTCGACGCGGCCGAGGCTGCGGCAGTCGCGACCGGCCGGGTCTGATCGGCACCGGGATGGCAGACCTTCTCCCGGGGCGTGTCGCTGTCGTCACGGGCGGTGGGGGAGGGATCGGCCGCGGGGTCGCGGAACTGTTCGCGGCGAACGGCGCGCGGGTGGTCGTGGCGGAGATCGACGAGGCGCGTGCGGCCGAGACCGTGGCTGCGATCGTCGCGGGCGGCGGCGATGCGGTCGCCGAGGTCGTCGACGTGCGCGAGCGGTCGGAGGTCGAGGCCATGGCGGCGCGGGTCGGAACCGTCGACGTGCTCGTGAACAACGTCGGGCACTATCTCGGTGGTCGGGGCGCGTTCCTCGAGAGCGACGAAGCCGAGTGGGACGCGCTGTACCGGGTCAATCTGCACCACGTGTTCCTCTGTACCCGCACCTTCGCTCCGCCGATGGTGGCGGGCGGTCGGGGGAGCATCGTCAACGTGTCGACCGTCGAGGCGTTCCGCGGGATTCCTTCACGCGCGGTGTACTCGGCGTTCAAGGCCGCGATCACCGGCTTCACCAAGAGTCTCGCCCTCGAACTGGGCCACGCCGGGGTGCGGGTGAACGCCATCGCCCCTGATCTCGTCGAGTCGTTGCAGGTCCCGTACAGCCGGTGGGTGCCGGAGGAGCAGAAGCAACTGATCCCGAACTGGGTGCCGGTCGGACGCTTCGGCACCGCCGAAGACGTCGCCGGCTGCGCGCTGTTCCTCGCGTCGGACCTCTCGGCCTTCGTGACCGGCACCACCATCCACGCCGACGGCGGTTCCCTCGCCGCCGGCGGCTGGTTCCGTCGCCCCGACGGCACCTGGACCAACCGCCCCCTCGCCCCCTGACTCGAACCCCGGGTGCGTTGGTGCGATTGGGCCACCCATGGGGTGGACAATCGCACCAACGGGGTACGCAGGCGGGGCGAGCTCGCGTTGGAGTTGGGCGAGGCCCATGGGGCCGAGGTCGAGGGCGTGGCGGTGGAACTCCTTCAGGTCGAAGGCCGCGCCGGCATGGGCCTTCGCGGCGTCGCGGGCGCCGAGCCAGACCCGTTCGCCGACCTTGTAGCTGATCGCCTGCGCGGGCATGCCGAGGTACCGGTCGACCTCGGAACGCATGAAGTCTTCCGGGAACCACGAGCGTTCGATCACGAAGGGCAGGGCGAGCTCGGGGGTCCAGGTCTCGCCGCCGT
>JBBRHS010000228.1:0-5095 GCA_038222385.1 Acidimicrobiia bacterium | reverse complement strand
TTGCGGGCCTTCTTGCGGCCGGCGACGGTCTTCTTCGGACCCTTGCGGGTGCGGGCGTTGGTGCGGGTCCGCTGACCGCGGACCGGGAGGCCTCGGCGGTGGCGGATGCCCTGGTAGCTGCCGATCTCCATCTTGCGCTTGATGTGACCCTGCACCTCGCGGCGCAGGTCACCCTCGACCTTGAGGCCCTGGTCGATCCAGTTGCGGAGCTGCGAGACCTCTTCCTCGGTCAGGTCGCGGACACGCGTGTCCGGCGAGATCGCGCACGCCTCACACACGTGGCGCGCCGTGGTGCGGCCGATTCCGAAGATGTAGGTGAGCGAGATCTCGAGACGCTTCTCCCGAGGAATGTCGACACCGGCGATACGAGCCATTGTTCTCCCTAAACCCTGCCGCTAGCCCTGGCGCTGTTTGTGCCGGGGATTCACGCAGATGACCCGGACCGAACCGTGGCGACGGATCACCTTGCACTTCTCACAGATCTTCTTGACCGACGGTCGGACCTTCACTGCTGCCTCATGACTGGGTGGGTTACTTGTAGCGGTACGTGATGCGACCGCGGCTGAGGTCGTAGGGCGTGAGCTCCACCTGGACCCGATCGCCGGGCAGGATCCGGATGTAGTGCATCCGCATCTTCCCGGAGATGTGCGCCAGGACCTTGTGGCCGTTCTCGAGCTCGACGCGGAACATGGCGTTGGGGAGAGGTTCGACGACTGTCCCCTCGACGAGGATCGTGTCGTCCTTGGGCTTTGCGACGGTGCACCACCTGAAACTGGAACTGCGAACATGACGAGAACGGGGTCGAAATCGACCGGCGATGTGGGTCGCGCGAGGAGCGCACCAGGAGACCGCGGGGCCGACCGCAGAGCCTACACCGAGACCGGCGCGGACTCAATCCGGCCTCTCGTGCGCGGTCCGGGTCGAAACGAGTGTCAGGGAATGGTCAGGACCTCGGGTCCGTGGTCGGTGACGGCGATCGTGTGCTCGAAGTGGGCTGATCGTCGTCCGTCGCGGGTGACGACGGTCCACCCGTCGTCGAGCAGGAGGGTCTCGGCCGTGCCGGCGTTCACCATCGGCTCGATGGCGAGGACCAGGCCCTCCTTCATCTTGTACTTGGCGTTCGGGCCGCCGGCATAGTTCGGGACCTGCGGTTCCTCGTGCATGGCGGTCCCGATGCCATGGCCGACGTACTCCTTCACCACGGTGAACCCGGCGCCGACCGCGACGTCCTCGACCGCAGCGCCGACCTCACCGAGGCGCGTGCCGTCGACGACCCGTTCGATCGCGGCGTCGAGCGATGCCTTGGTCGCGTCGATCAGGCGTTGCGACTCGTCATCGACGGTGCCGATCGGGATGGTGATCGCGGCGTCGCCGTGCCAGCCCTCGATGATCGCCCCGCAGTCGATCGAGAAGATGTCACCCTCCTCGAGCACGGTGTCGTCGGGGATGCCGTGCACGATCACGTGGTTCGGCGAAGCGCAGATCACGGCCGGGAACCCGTGGTAGTTCAGGAAGTTCGACCGTGCGCCCCGCCGCTCGAGCACTTCCCGGGCGACCCGGTCGACGTCGAGCGTGGTCGCACCCGGCTTCGCTGCTCGAATGCATTCCTCGTGCATCTCGGCGACGACCCGACCCGCACGTCGCATCAGGGCGATCTGCTCGTGCGACTTCTTGGTGATCACCGGGGCTCCTCCCGGGCGGTGCCGGCCCGACTCATGCGCGCCCGATTCATGTTAGGGCGTGGCCCACGCGGGCCTCGATCGCGGCCGCGAGGCGCGAGGCGACCTCGTCGCCGGTGCCGACGCCGTCGACCACGACGAGGCGACGCTGGCGGCGGTAGTGCTGGACGATCGGCAGCATCTCCCGCTCGTACAGCTCGAGCCGTCTTTCGATCGCGGCTTCGGTGTCGTCTTCGCGCTGGATGACCTTGCCGCCGCACTCGTCGCACGTCCAGTTGGAGGTGGGCGGGTGGTCGACGTGGTACACGGTGCCGCACTCTTCGCACACCCGGCGACCGGCGAGACGGGCCAGTGCGATCACCGTCGGCTCGACGAGGGTGCCGACCAGATCGAGCGGCTGGCCGTCGAGCACACGATCGAGCTCGATGGCCTGGAACTCGGTGCGGGGGAACCCGTCGAGCACGAAGCCGCGGTCGAACACCCCCCGCCGGAACTGCTCCCCGACCACGCCGACCACGACGTCGTCGGGGACGAGTTCGCCCCCGTTCATGTAGCTCTCGGCCTCGAGGCCGGCGCGCGTGCCCTCCTTCGTCTCGGCGCGGAAGAGATCGCCGGTGGAGAAATGGGGAACGCCACGGTGGTCGGCGAGCCGGGAGGCTTGCGTTCCCTTGCCGGCACCCTGCTTTCCCAGCAGGACGAGACGGGGTCCTCGGGTCATGGCTGCACCGCGCCTACGCGAGGAAACCTTCGTAGTTGCGCATCATCAGCTGGCTGTCGATCTGCTTCATGGTCTCCAGCGCGACACCCACCGTGATCAGGAGCGCGGTCCCGCCGAACGGGAACTGGCTGATGTCCCAGAACGCGAAGACCAGCAACGGGGTGACGGCGATCGTGGCGAGGAACAACGCGCCGGGGAGGGTGATCCGGTTCAGCACCTTGGCGAGGTACTTCTCGGTGGGCGGGCCCGGCCGGATGCCGGGGATGAACCCACCCTGCTTGCGGATGATGTCGGCCTGCTGAGCGGGATTGAACGCGATCGCCGTGTAGAAGTAGGCGAAGAAGATGATGAGGAGCGTCTCCAACCCGATGTAGAACCAGCCCTGGCTCTGCACGAGGTTGTCGTTGACGAACTCCTGGAACCCCCTCCACGGCGTGGCACTCGCGATCAGCGCGGGGAACGACAGGATCGACGTCGCGAAGATGACCGGGATCACACCGGACTGGTTCACCTTCAGCGGGATGTAGGTGCTCTGGCCCCCGTACATGCGCCGGCCGACGACCCGTTTCGCGAACTGCACGGGGATGCGCCGCTGCCCCGACTCGACGAACACGATGCCGACGATCATCGCGATACCGATCCCGATGATCACGAAGAACTGGAACTTGCTGCCTTCGCTGTACACCGCAGCACCCTGGCCGGGGAGGCTCGACACCACCGACGCGAAGATCAGGATCGACATGCCGTTGCCGATCCCGCGCTGGGTGATGAGCTCGCCGAGCCACATCACCATCGCGGTACCCGCGGTCCAGATCAGGATGATGAGCATCGCCCGGGGCGCGCTGAACCCCGGGATGAGGTTGCGACCCTCGAAGCCGGAGAAGCCGAGGAGGCCGCTCTGGCCCTCCTTCAGAGCGAACACGAACCCGGTCGACTGGATGAGCGCCAGACCGACAGTGAGGTACCGGGTCCACTGCGTGATCTTCTTCTGGCCCGATTGACCTTCCTGCTGCCACTGCTCGAGCTTCGGGATGACCACACCCAGGAGCTGCATGATGATCGAGGCCGTGATGTACGGCATGATCCCGAGGAAGAAGATCGCGACGCTCGTGATCGCGCCACCGGAGAAGAGGTCGAGGAATCCGACAACGCCGTTCCTGCTGGCGCTGTCCTGGAGCTCCTTGATCGCCGCGAAGTCGACGTAGGGGACCGGGATGTGGGTTCCGACCCGGTAGACCGCAACGATCGCGATGGTGAACAGGATCTTGTTGCGCAGGTCGGGCACCCGGAACATGTTCCGCAGGCGGGACAGCATGGGATGCAGACCTCCTCTGGTGTGAGCGGCGCGTCGGGGACCGGTGTCGGGTGGCCGGACCCGAGAGCCTACCGGTTGGTGAGCGCGTTGCCCTTGGCGGGAGGTCGACGGCCGCCGAACGGGGCCGGCAGGTCCTCGGCGGTACCGCCCGCGACGATGATCGCGGCTTTCGCCGAGGCCGAGAACGCGTGGGCGTGGACGGTGAGGGGCTTCGAGAGCTCGCCCCGGCCCAGGATCTTGACGAACCCGTGCTTGTGGACGAGGCCGCGGGCCCGGAGCGCCTCGAGGTCGACCACGGTCCCGGCGTCGAACTGCTCGAGCGCGTCGAGGTTGATCGCCTGATACTCGATCCGGAACGGGTTGTTGAAGCCCTTCGCCTTCGGGGTCCGGCGGTGGATCGGGGTCTGACCACCTTCGAACCCGGGCTTGACCTGACCTCGGGCGTGCTGACCCTTGTGGCCGCGGCCGGCGGTCTTGCCGCCCTTGCCCGCGATACCCCGGGCGACGCGACGCCGCTTGGTGTTCGAGCCCTTGGCAGGCTTCAGATCATGGATGTGCATGGTGCTCCTTGATGGTCGAATCCGCTGCGCCGGCTCGATCGCCCGCCGGCACAACTTCCCACGGTGGCGTGTCCGCCGGCTCCGCTGCTTCTCCTAGACCTCTTCCACACGTACGAGGTGCGGGACCTTGGCGAGCATCCCGCGGATCTCCGGCTTGTCGGCGTGCTCGACCGTGTGGTCGATGCGCCGGAGGCCGAGCGCGCGCAAGGTACCGCGCTGCTTGGGCTTGATCCCGATCTTCGAACGCACCTGGGTGACCCTCAAGACAGTCACGTCACTTCACCTCGGTCACTTCGAGCTTGCCCTTCTGGCGTTCGCGGTAGGCGCGGAGCATCCCGCCGGTCGCCACTTCCTCGGGCGACTTGCCGCGGATCCGGGCCACCTCGTCGGGGCGGCGGAGCGAGCGCAGGCCCTGGATGGTGGCGCGCGAGACGTTGATCGCGTTCGACGAGCCCAGCGACTTGGCGAGCACGTCGCCGATCCCGGCCGCCTCGAGTATCGCCCGGGCCGCACCGCCGGCGATGACACCGGTACCGGGTGCAGCAGGCTTCAGCAGGACACGCGCCGCGTCGTGCTCGCCGATGATCGTGTGGGTGATGGTCGAGCCCGCGAGCGGCACCGCGAAGGTGTTCTTCTTCGCCTCTTCCATCCCCTTCTGGATCGCGGCGGGCACTTCCTTGGCCTTGCCGTAGCCGAGGCCGACGTTCCCGGAACCGTCGCCGACGACGACGAGCGCGGTGAACGAGAACCGCCGGCCGCCCTTGACGACCTTGGCGACCCGGTTGATCGCGATCACTCGCTCTTCGTACTGACCCTCAGCCAT
>JBBRHS010000227.1:0-5101 GCA_038222385.1 Acidimicrobiia bacterium | reverse complement strand
GCGCGCTACCGCGACGAACTCATGGATCACGGCGTCGCCGACGCCCCGGATCTCGACGAAGCGTGGGAGTGGTGTCGTCGCGCGGTCATCTGGGGACTGGTCATCGGCTGGCTCATCACGCCACCCGAGAACTACGGCACGGCGATCACCGTCGCGAACACCGAGAGGATGGTCGCGGCCGTCGCCGACCTCGACGCGCTCAGCATCCTCGCCGGCGGCCCGTGAGCGCCGGACAGGTCGACGTGAGATCGCCCTCGACAGAATCTACGTACGCGAGGGACGGAGCGTGAATCCTGCCGGCGGATCAGTGTCGCCGCGCCGATTCGGCCCGTGGCCGATGGTGGCGCTCGCGCTCGTCAACCTCGTCGACCAGATCGACGTGGCGATCCTTCGTGGCGTGCTGCCCTTTCTCGAAGACGAGTGGGGGCTGAACGACTTCCAGCTCGGGCTCCTCGGCTTCGTCTTCATCTTCGTCAACTCGATCGCGACCATCCCGGCCGGTTGGGTGGCCGACCACTACCGCCGCACCCGCGTCATGGGGTGGACGATGCTCAGCTGGAGCGGGCTCATCGTCCTCTCGGCCACTGCGGTCAACTACGTGAACCTCCTGTTCGCTCGCGCGGTCATGGGCATCGGTCAGTCGGTCGACGACCCTGCTTCCACGTCGCTGCTCGGTGACTACTACCCCGCTCGCATGCGGGCGCGGGCCTTCTCGTTCCAGCAAGTGGCCGTCTTCGTCGGGGGCGGCATCGGCCTTGCGCTCGGTGGGTGGGTGGGCTCGACGCTCGGTTGGCGCTGGGCGTTCGCGCTGGTGGGCATGCCCGGCTCGCTCGTCGCGGTGCTCGCGTTCCGGCTCCGCGAGCCCATCCGAGGCGAGGCCGAACTGCCCGAGGGCGCACCCATCGCGCCCGCGCCCGACGTGTCACAAGCCTCCGGGCTCACGTTCCGGGCCTTCGTTCGCAAGATGCGCACCGATCTCGGCGTGGAGCTGCGGATGATCTTCGGCATCCGCACGATGCGCTACATCCTCATCGGGGTGTCGGCATTGCTGTTCACCGTCGCGGGGATCTCCTACTGGCTCGCGGTCTACCACGAGCGCTACTCCGGAATGACCGTCACCGAGGCGACGGCGTTCACCGCTGCCGTACTCGGCGTCGGCGGCATCATCGGCACCTTCGGTGGGGGTGCGTTCGGAGACCGTGTCTTCGGCACCCGGGGCCCGAGGGCTCGGATCGCGTTCGTGGTCTGGTCGGCGTTGGCGTGCACGGTGCTCTTCCTGATCTCGTTCTCGGTGGCCGACGTGGGTGTGCGCCTGGTGTTGCAATTCCTCGGCGTCGTCGCCGCGGCGGGCAGCGTCCCGTCCCTCCGCGCCTCCATGCTCGACGTCCTTCCCGCGCAGTCACGGGGTGTCGGAGCGTCAGCATTCGCACTCGCGGCGGCGGTGTTCGGCACCGCGCTCGCTCCGGTGCTCGTGGGCGTCCTCTCCGACCTCACGTCGCTCGTCGGGGCGTTCTACATCGTGTTCCCACCGGTGATGGTGGGCCTGCTCTTCCTGCTCCGTGCGCGAGACACCATCGTCGAGGACGCGGCCGCCATCATCACGGCGGCAGCCGCGGCGCAACAAGAGGCCTGCTAAACGATGAGGTCACGAGCCTCTTCGGAGGACTCCACCGACCCTCGACGCAGAGTCCCAGGCCAAACCAGCGTACGCAGCGATCCAGCAGGCGTTCGACGAATCCTCGCGCCGACGCGACCCCGGGAACGGTTGACGGTCCCGACGTCGGGACGCGACCGCCGACCTATGCGGGTTGTGGGGCGAGCCGCGCGAGGTTGACGATCGCGGGCTCGCCGTTGGCGGCGAAGCGGGCGAGTGCTTCCTCCATCCGGGGATCGCCCACGTGATCAGCCAGCCCGCGAGCGGCGTTGAGGCGCGAGCGCTCCATCCATGCCATCACGTCGGGCTCGGCGAACCACGCCATCTCGGCCTGCTGGGAGGTGGCAGTCGCCCGGATCCAGTCGACGGCCGCGCTCGGGTACGGGTTGGCCGGGCACAGGGCGTTCTTCGTCGCGTCGTCGCCCCGAACGGTCTCGACGAACGCGACCAACGCCGCGTTGAACGTGGGTTGGCACGTCCGCATCTGCTGGAGCGTGATCCGGCCGGGTTCGAAGATCGGGCGACCCGGACCGACGCGAAGCCCCGAAGCGGAGCAGTCGACGTGGAGCTGCCCGCTGCTCGTCGGGATCGACCCGTCCTTCATGACGATCTCGTCGGTACCGATTCGCACCACGCGACCCTGGCGGACGACGTTCGTGATGGTGCGGAGCTGCTCGACCTCGGACGCGCTCACGGTGGCGCACCGGTACATCGTGGGTTCGACGGTCGGGTCGAGCCGGAGGAGCGCACCGCACGCCTCGAGCCGTCGGAACAAGTCGTCGACGTCTTCCGCGTTCGCCGCGGCCTCGAGGCCGCGCGACAAAGCGTCCATCAGCAGAGGCAGGCCATCGAGCGGCTGCGTCGACGCGCGGTCGAGCAGCCAGGCATCTCGCGGCCGGATCCACCGGATCAGGTCGGGCGGAACGCCCGCGTCGAGCAACCACGTGCACGCGTCCATGGCGGTCTTGCCGCCGCCGATGACGGTGTATCCGTTGCCGGGCTCGGTCAGGGCGACGAGATCGTTGACCGGGATGAGGCGTGCGCCCGAGTCGACCTCGAACGGCGGGACGTGCGTCGACGGCACGGAGGTCTCGAGGTAGGTCGCGTCGACGACGGTGCGCGCCCGCACGGTGGTGGTCTCGCCCGTGAGCCGCGACACGAGTTGGTGCTCGTTCATCCGATCACCGACGTTGTCGCACATGCCGAAGAAGCGCACCCGGCCTGACGGCAGGAGATGCTCGACGAGCACCCGGGAAAAGTAGTCACAGATCTCCGCTGCGGTCGCCCGGTGGTAGAAGCCGGCGTTCGGACCGACCTCGTCGATCGCGTCGGTGCCGAGCACCCGCGAGTTGACGCCGTAGAACGCGGAGGGCTGGTGCAATCGCACGAATGGGTAGGCGTCGTTCCAGTGGCCGCCGGGGCCGTGCCGCCGGTCGACCATCACCACGTCGGCCTCGGATTCGGCGATCAGCGAATCGGTGAACGCCATACCCGCCGCACCCGCACCGATGACCAGGTAGTCCGTGTCGATCTCCGCCATGAAGCGGAGTCTATGTGTGTCTTCGCAGGTGGTGTAGACAGATCAATCTACATTTTGGTAGACTTCGGCTATGAGCACGACGATACGAGTGAGTGAGCACACGCGGGACCGGTTCGCCCGGCTGGCCGATGCGACCGGCCGGCCGATGACGCAGTTGCTCGATGAAGCGGTGGATGCGCTCGAACGCCGGGTGTTCTTCGACGCGTTCTCGGCCGGATACGAAGCGCTGCGCTCCGACCATGCGGCGTGGGCGGAGATAGAAGCTGAACGCACGGCAGAGAGCAGCGCGGTCGCTGATCGCTCCGCGTGACCGCGCGCCGGGGTGAGGTGTGGCTCGTCGACTTCGGTGAGCCCACCGGATCCGAGCAGGCGGGCCGTCGGCCCGGTGTGGTCGTGTCGGCGGATCCCCTCAACGAGAGCCGGGCCGGCGTCGTCATCGTCGTGCCCTGCACCACGACTCGACGCGGGCTCCCGTCGCACATCGAGATCGAGGCCGGAGATTCGGGGCTCGACGAGACCAGCTACGCGAAATGCGAGGACATCAAGTCGGTCTCGGAGCAGCGACTGGTGGGCCGCCTCGGCGCGACCGGCGACGAAGCCCTTTTCGCAATCGCCCGGGCCCTCCGGTTCCTCCTCGACTTCTGAGACCGGCCTACAACTCGGCGGGGGTGCCGGGCGACTGGCAGGTGCTCGCTGCCTCGTGACTCCCCTGAGGGCGCGAGAACGCGTTCTACCCGCGGTGGGTATCCTCTGTCTGCCACCCATCCCATGCAGGAGCAGAGCCCATGCGCACCCCGATCTGTGACGAGCTCGGCATCGAGTTCCCGATCTTCGCCTTCACCCACTGCCGTGACGTCGTCGTCGCGGTGAGCAAAGCCGGTGGGTTCGGCGTGCTCGGTGCGGTGGGCTTCAGCCCCGAGCAGCTCGAGATCGAGCTCGACTGGATCGACGAGCACATCGGCGACCGGCCCTACGGCATCGACATCGTGATCCCGAACAAGTACGAGGGCATGGACGCCGACATGTCGACCGAGGACCTCACCAAGATGCTCCAGGACATGGTCCCCCAGGCCCACCTCGATTTCGCCCGCAAGCTCCTGAACGACCACGGCGTGCCGACGCCCGAGGGTGAGGACAACTCGCTGCAGCTGCTCGGCTGGACCGAGGCCACGGCCACACCTCAGGTCGAGATCGCGCTGCAGCACCCGAAGATGATGCTGATCGCCAACGCGCTCGGAACGCCGCCCGCCGACATGATCGAACACGTTCACGCGGCCGGTCGCAAGGTCGCGGCGCTGTGCGGGTCGCCCTACCAGGCGAAGAAGCACGCCGACGCGGGCGTCGACATCATCATCGCCCAGGGCGGCGAAGGTGGCGGTCACTGCGGCGAGGTCGGATCGATGGTGCTCTGGCCGCAGGTGGTGAAGGAAGTCGCGCCGGTACCGGTGCTCGCTGCGGGTGGAATCGGGAGCGGCGCGCAGATTGCGGCCGCACTCGCGCTGGGATGCCAGGGCGCGTGGTCGGGTTCGCAGTGGTTGATGGTCGAGGAGTCGGAGAACACCCCGGTACAGCAGGAGACCTACGTGAAAGCCACGTCGCGCGACACGACGCGCAGCCGCTCGTTCACCGGGAAGCCGTGCCGCATGTTGCGCAACGACTGGACCGAGGCCTGGGAGGCCGAAGGCAGCCCGGAACCGCTCGGCATGCCGCTGCAGTACATGGTCTCCGGCATGGCGGTCGCGGCGACGCACCGATACCCGGATCAGTCGGTCGACGTCGCGTTCAACCCGGTGGGGCAGGTGGTCGGCCAGTTCGAGAAGGTCGAGAAGACGGCCGCGGTCGTGCAGCGTTGGGTCGAGGAGTACCTCGAAGCCGTCGAGCACCTCGACGCGTTGAACGCCCGCGCC
>JBBRHS010000226.1:0-5105 GCA_038222385.1 Acidimicrobiia bacterium | reverse complement strand
TTCCGCGCCATCACGACACCCGCGCTGCCGCGTCGGCGAGCAACTCCTCGGCGTGGCGCCGCGCGTGGGTCGAATCGCCGACTCCCGCGAGCATCCGGGAGAGCTCGCGCACCCGGGCTCCGTCGAGAACGAGGGAGGCATCGGCCACGGTGCGCCCGGCTTCGGTGTGTTTCTCCACCACGATCTGGGCGTCGGCGAACGCGGCGACCTGGGCCAGATGGGTCACGCAGAGCACGGGGCGGCGCTCGGCGAGCTCGGCGAGTGCAGCACCGACCGCCCGTCCCGCTTCGCCTCCCAGACCTGCGTCGACCTCGTCGAAGACGAACGCGGTCGCCCGCCCGCCCTCGGTCGCGAGCACGACCCGGAGTGCCAGCATCGACCGCGCGAGCTCGCCGCCGGATGCGACCTTCGCGAGCGGTCGGGTGGGCTCGCCGGCATTCGCGGCGATGAGGAACGTGACCGCGTCGGCGCCGTCGTCACCGGGCGGCGCGTCGTCGACGCTGATCTGGAACCGGGCCGACGGCATGCCGAGAGTGGTCAGCCGATCGGTGACCGCACGTGCGAGAGGGTCGGCCGCGGCACGACGAAGCCGCCCGAGCGAGGTCGCCGCGACTTCGGCGCGGCCCCGCGCGGCGGCGCGTTGTCCTTCGAGATCGGCGGCGCGCTGCTCGTAGCGCTCGAGATCCGCGAGGCGGGTCCGCACCTCTTCGCCGTAGGCGAGCACCGCCTCCAGCGACTCGCCGTACTTGCGTCGGAGCTCGTGGAGCTTGTGCCGGCGCTCCCGCACATCGGTCAGTCGGGCCGGGTCCAGCTCGAGGCGCTCGCCGACGAGTCGGAGTTCTTGGGCGACGTCGGTCATCTCACCCTGCAGGGCACGGACTCGTTCGGCGAGCTCGGTGAACGGTGCCTGGTCGGCCAGCGCGCCGGCGGCGACACCGACCCCGTCGAGCGCGGGCCCGTCGAGCGCGTCCCGCGCCTGCGCCAACGCATCGCGATGGGCTTCGGCGTTCGCAAGGAGCTCCTGCTGCTCGGCCAGCGCGTCGTCTTCGGCGGGATCACTGATCGCGGCGGCGTCGATCTCCTCGAGCTGGTAGCGCAGGAGCCCGATCTCGCGGGCGCGGGTTCGTTCGTCGCCGCCGAGCGCGACGAGTGCATCGTCGATCCGGTGGACGTCGGCCCGAGCGGCCCGATACGCAGCGAGGGCGGCCGACGCCGACTCACCCGCCGCATGATCGAGCGCGGCGCGCTGCTCGGCGGGAGTGAGGAGCGAGTGGTGGGTGTGCTGACCGTGCAGCTCGACCAGCTCGGCGCCGCGTGCGGCCAGTTCACCGGCGGTCGCGAGGCGACCGTTGATGTAGGCCCGGCTCCGGGCGCCCGCCGCGACTGCGACGACGCGGGCCAGCACCACTTCGGTGCCGTCGGTCCCGACGAACCGGCCCTCGACCCGTGCTTCCGCGGCTCCGTCACGCACGAGACCCGGGTCGGCCCGACCCCCGAGGAGCAGTTCGAGGGCTCCCACGACGAGTGACTTGCCGGCACCGGTCTCACCGGTGATCGCGGTGAGACCTTCACCCAGCACGACCTGCAGTTCGTCGATGATCCCCAGACTCTCCACGCGGAGCTCGACCAGCACCGCCGCACCCGGCCCGGCCTCCGCGTCTGACGTCACCGGTCGGCCAGGCCGAACTTGGTCTTCAGGATCTGGTGGAAGTCGCGGGGCCCGAACGTCACGATCCGGATCGGAGTCGGGCCCGCCGTGCACACCACGACGTCGCCCGCGGCGAGCTCGCCGACCTCGCGTCCGTCGAGCGTGAGCACGGTCGCCTGCTCGTCGGTGACCGTGAACCGCAGCTCCTCGTCGGGATCGAGCACCAACGACCGGTCGAACAACATGTGGGGCGAGACCGGCGTGAGCAGCAGGCACCGGTGACGGGGCGACACGATCGGACCTCGGGCCGAGAAGGAGTACGCGGTGGAACCCGTGGGAGTGGCGACGATCACCCCGTCGGCAACGTAGCTGGTGAAGAACCCACCGTTGATCTCGACGTCGAGTCGGACCACCCGACCGTGGCGGGCCTTCTCGATCACCGCCTCGTTCAGGGCCGACCACCGACCGCCCGCGACCCCGTTCGACTCGACCTGCACATCGAGCGCCATCCGCTCCTCGACCCGGTAGTCACCGCTGATGACCCGTTCGAGGGCGTGATCGAGATCCACCGGTTCGACCTCGGTGAGGTAGCCGAGCTGACCGACGTTCACTCCGAGCACCGGGATCCCCGCGTCGGCGACGAGGTCGACAGTGCGGAGCATCGTGCCGTCGCCGCCGAGTGAGATCGCGAGGTCGAGGCCTCGGGCGAACTGCTCTGCATCGACCCCGAGGTCCTGGAGCGCCGGACGATCGGCGCAATCGGCCTCGGGAACGACCACATCGAGGCCGGCCGCGGCGAGGCTGCGCGCGGCATGTTCCGCCAGATCGAGCGCCCCGGCGCGTTCTCGGTGGGGGACGACCCCGACGACGCGCAGCGCGTCGGCGGAACTCACGGTGCGTCACCCCCGTCGATCGGGTCGTCGGCTGCGACTGCGTCGAGCGTCGCGGCATCGACCCGCATCACACCCGGCCCGGGCTTGCGAGCGTGGGCGAGGAACTCACGGTTGCCGTCGGCACCCCGGAGCGGGGAGCCCATGACGCCGACTGTCTCGATGCCCGACTGGGCGAGACCCTCGACCACCGAGGACAGGACATCGCGGTGCACCGCCGGATCACGCACGATGCCACCGCGTCCGACTCGAGCCCGGCCCGCCTCGAACTGCGGTTTCACCAGCAACACGAATTCCGCATCGGCAACGGTGAGGCGGGCCAGTGCCGGCGCGACGAGCACGAGAGAGATGAAGGACAGATCGGCCGTCGCCAGCTCGGCCGGTGGGCCGATCTCCGCCAGAGCGAGGTGGCGCAGGTTCGTACGCTCGAGGACCCGCACCCGAGGATCCTCGCGCACACTCCAGGCCAACTGCCCTCGACCGACGTCGACGGCCACCACTTCGGCCGCGCCGCGTTGGAGCAGGCAGTCGGTGAAGCCCCCGGTCGAGACACCGGCATCCAGGCATCGACGGCCGGAGACGTCGACCGAGAACTGCTCGAGTGCAGCCGACAGCTTCTCGCCGCCCCGAGAGACGAACCGAGGCGGCGGGCCGGTCACGACGATCGGCTCGCGGCCCTCGACCATCCGGGCCGGGGTCCGCGCCGGAGAACCGGCAACCATCACCGTGCCCGCCTCGATCGCCTCGACCGCGACCCGACGACTGCTCGCGAGACCCCGCCGGACCAGCTCGGCGTCGAGCCGGCGCCGCACGGGCTACCCGCCCGATCGCGAAGATCTCTTCGCCGCGGGCTTCTTCGCCGCGGGCTTCTTCGCCGCGGGCTTCTTGCCCGTCGTCTTCTTCTTCGTAGCGGACTTCTTCGCCGCGGACTTGTTCTTCGCTATCGGCCTGGGCTTCGCCGGCTTGTCGGTGGAGATCCTCGACTCGAGGCGGGCAAGGTCGTCCTTGGTCGCGATGCCGAGGGTCTTGACCTGACGTTGGATCTCGCGCCGAACGACGTCGAGCATCTCGTCGGTCCGGCGGCGACTTTCCTCGACGAGGTCGTCGACGAAGCCCTGGACCTGCTCCTGGGCGAGCTGGCCCTGCCCGACGAGCTCCGCGGCCCGGGCTCGCGCCTGGGCGCGCGTCAGCGCGACGAACTGGGTTCCCGCGTCGAGGTACCGGCTCAGATCGGGACGCTGCGCCATCACTGGACTCCTTCGGTGAGCAAGCCCACACGCTACCGTCGGTGGGGATGGTGATCCCGCTTCACGACGACAATCCCACGTCTCGCCGCCCCGTCGTCACGATGATCCTCATCGCGCTCAACCTCTTCGTGTTCGCGCTGGTCCAACCCCACGACGGCGGCGCCGACGAGGCCCGGTTCAACTACGAACACGCGGCGATCCCGTGTGAGATCAGCCAGGGCGCGCCACTGACCGTCGACGAGCTGACCTTCGGCGACTGCGACGACCGGGGGCTGACCTCACCGGAGATCTTCCCGTCGAAGAACGTGTACCTCTCGGGCCTCGCATCGATCTTCCTCCACGGCTCGTGGCTCCACGTTCTCGGGAACATGCTCTTCCTCTGGGTGTTCGGCAACAACATCGAGGATCGGCTCGGGCCCGTCGGATTCCTGATCTTCTACCTGTTCGTCGGGGTGGTGGCGACGCTCGGCCACGTCGCAGCCGACCCGAGCGCGACGGTGCCCGTCGTCGGTGCATCCGGTGCGATCGCGGGCGTGATGGGTGCGTACCTCGTGTTCTGGCCCCGCGCCCGCATCCACAGCCTCGTCTTCGTGGTGCTGCTCCCCCTCCCCGCGGCCCTCGTGCTCGGGATCTGGTTCGTCTTGCAGTTCGGGACCGACGCGAACTCCAACGTCGCCTGGGTCGCCCACGTCACCGGCTTCGTTGCCGGCGTGCTCGTCGCGCTCGTGCTGCGAGCCGCCGGTGGCCCGCTGCGCGGGATCGCGTTGCCGAACCACCCGGCCGGACCCACCGGCTCACCCGACGACGACCCGCCACCCTTCAGCAGTCGCGTCGACCCCTGGGGATGACATCTGGGTCGTCCACACCCAGCAACTGGCGCGCGAGTGCCGCGAGGTCGGCGGTGACGTAGGCCGGCGCGGGATCGACCGCTACAGGTTCGCCGCCGCCGCCGTCGCTGATCCCGGAGAGCACGAGGGCGAACGGCCACCCGAGGGCAGTCGCCAGCGCGCCATCGGTGGAGGGGCGGTCGCCCACCATGAGCGCCGGACCGTCGGTGAGCTCGGCCGCGAATCGGGAGCGAACCAGCGCGACGGTCGGAGGTTCGGGCTTGCCCGCGACCTCGGGGGCCCGGCCCGCCGCGGTCGCCACTGCGGCCACGATGGCACCGTTGCCGGGAAGGAGACCGTTCGCGCCCGGGTAGGTCGCGTCGACGTTGGTGGCAACGAATCGGGCACCGGCCCGCACCGCGGCCGAGGCGCGGTCGAGCTCGTCGAAGTCGAACGTCGGGTGGAAACCGACCACCACCGCGTCGGCGGGGCC
>JBBRHS010000225.1:0-5113 GCA_038222385.1 Acidimicrobiia bacterium | reverse complement strand
TGCGCGGTCTGCGGTTGCACGGCGAGCCACTGCAGGAACACGAGGCCGTGCCCCCAGGGGTGGCCGGTGGTGGGTCTGGTCCAGCCCAGGATCGTGAGCGGCGACGCGTCGTGCTTCGCCAGGACGAACTCGAACTTCCCGGTCGTCGTGTTGATCGTCCAGCCCGTGAGCAGGCGGGACGTGGCGACCACGTCGGCCTCGGTGTAGCCGCCGGTCACCCCGAACGTGTGGAGCTCGAGCAACTCGCGTCCGTAGTTCTCGTTGATCGCGCCAACCGAGGACTTCCAGTTGTCGAGGTAGTAGAGCATCGCCGGGCTGGTCGCCGATGCAACGACGAGGTCCTTGAACTTCCCGAGCGCGTGCGGCCGGATCGCGTCGCGGTCGTCGACGATCTTGAGTCGTTCGAGCTCGGGGTCGAGTGCCGGGACGTTGAAGTGGTCCGACCAGAACTCCACCATCCGTTCCTTGAGCTGCGCCGGGCTCTCGACCGCCCTGATCACGGTCGCGAGCTGCACCTGGGCCGCGGCGAAGATCGCGTCGATGTCTTCGTAGTTGGCGAACAGCTCTTGTGCGGTCATCGAGAGGGCGGGGAGCGCGGCGAGCTTCGCGTCGATCGCCGATGTGTCGAGGGTCTGGGGGGCGAGCTGTTCGTCGAGCCAAGCCGCCTCGCCGATCGCGACGATGCGGTCGCGTGACGCAGGGGTCGCCCCGTAGGTCAAGCGCTTGAGCAGGTGGATACGCCGGTCGAACGCCGCCGACGTGAAGTCACACGCCGCCAACGCGACGCCACCGATCGCGGCCATCGCCGCGGTCACCGGCCAGCGGAACAATGACCGACGATCGAGTGTCGCGTCTGCCGGTCGCTCGAACGCCGGCTCCTCATCGGTCGCCTGTGTTTCGGGAGCGCGTGTTTCGGGCGCGCGACTGTCGACCACTTCCATCCTGGTTCCCCCCTGGCCGTCGGTGCCGGCGGAGTATGCCACCCGAATGTTCGGAGTGTGTGAGGTGGCCCGATTGTTTGCCCGCTGGTCACGTTGACCGACCCGCCACTGGAACGTACGGTCTCGGTAACGCCACGGGTGGCTCGATGTACCTGCGACGGGGGAACCAGCGTGGGGATCGGCTTCGCCCTCTGAGTCGGGACCGGCCCGGTACGGTGCGGTGATGGCTTCGCTCGACGGTCGCGTCGCACTGGTCACCGGAGTCTCCCGTCGCAACGGCATCGGCTTCGCGATCGCTCGGCGGCTCATCGACGACGGTGCGTCGGTGTTCGTCTCCGGCTGGGAACCCCACGACGCCGAGATGCCGTGGGGCGCCGACCCCGGTGGTCCCGACGCTGTCGCCGCCGAGCTCGATCCGGGCGACGGACGGTTCGCGGCCGCTCCCGTCGATCTCGAGGCGCCCGACGGTCCGCGTCGGCTCGTCGACGCGGCGGTCGAGCGCTTCGGTACGCTCGACGTGGTCGTGGCGAACCACGCGCGGAGTTCGCGTCAGGATCTCGCGGCGCTCACCGCCGCGGAGCTCGACCGGTGTTGGGCGGTGAACACGCGCGCCACGTTGCTGCTCGTCCAGTCCTTCGCCGCGCTCGATCGCGGCGCCCGGCCCGGTGGACGCGCGGTGCTGTTCACGAGTGGTCAGCACCTCGCCCCGATGGCGGGGGAGTTGTCGTACAGCGTGACCAAGGGTCCGATCCACCAGATGACGCGCTCGCTCGCGGAGGCGACCGCCGACCTCGGCATCACCGTCAACTGTGTGAACCCCGGCCCCGTCGACACCGGGTGGGCCACCGGCGCGCTCCACGCCGAGATCGCGGCGCGGTTCCCGTTCGGCCGGTGGGGCACCCCCGACGACGTCGCCAACCTCGTGGGCTGGATCGTGAGCGACGATGCCGCCTGGATCACCGGCCAGGTCATCGACAGCGAAGGCGGCTTCCGCCGCAGCTGAGCAGAGTCTCACGGCTCACCACGGTGGTCGGCTTCCCCGAGGGTGACGCCGGCGCCTGCCCTTGACATCGGGGTGTAGAACAGGACCTGGCGGACACGGCAAGCTCACCTCCCGCATGGACGCGAACCGATCGCGTCGTGCTCCGGCCATGGCGGAGTGGAGCGGTGCCCGCGTTGTCGCGCGCGCCGCCGGTGGGGAGCTGGGGCGATGAACCGACCGACGTACCGACCGACGTACCGAACCCGAGGCGCGCGTCTCGTCCGCATCGCACTGGTCGTGCTGACCCTGCCCGCGTTGGCGATGGCCGGCTCGGCCGCGATCGGCACGGGCGGCGACGACGGCAACGCGTCCGACGAGAGTCCGTGGACCGCGCTCAACGGCGTGTCATCGGCCCGTTCGGCCGCGCCCGCCGCGCCGTCGTACATCCACCCCGAGAAGTACCAGGCCCTCGCGCTCGACCAGGGCGCGCTCCAGGCCCAACTCACGGCGGCACCCGACGAAGCGACAGCCGCCCGCTCGGCCGCCCGTTCCGCCGCCGACGAGGGCGTCGTGCTCTCGCTCCCGTCGCCCACCGGCGAGTTCGCCGACTTCCGGGTGGTCGAGTCACCGATCATGGATCCCGCTCTCGCGGCGAAGTTCCCCGACATCCACACCTACTCCGGCCAGGGCATCGACGACCCCGCCGCGACACTGCGCTTCGACGTGTCGAACCAGGGCTTCCACGCGCAGGTCCTGTCACCGTCGGGCGCCTGGTACATCGACCCCTACTTCCACCTGAACACCAGCGTCTACATCAGCTACTTCAAGCGCGACCTGACCGACAGCCCCAACGGCCCGTTCGTCGAGCAGGTCGCCGACGACCTCGGCGACGACCTCGGCGCGGTGGCCGCCGTCGCACCGGCTGCCGCTCCGCCAGGCGATCTCTCGGCGAACCGATCGGGCACGAATCTGCGGATCCACCGCGCCGCGTTCGCGGCCGACGGTGAGTACACGACCTTCCACGGTGGGACGGTCGCCCAGGGTCAAGCCGCGATCGTCACCGCCCTGAACCGTGTCAACGGCATCTACGAGGTCGAGGTCGCCATCCGCATGATCCTCGTGGCCGACAACGACGACCTCGTGTACACCGACGCGACCACCGACCCCTACGTGAACGCCAACGCCGACACCGAGGCCAACCAGACCAACATCGACGCCGTGATCGGCAACGCGAACTACGACATCGGCCACGTCTTCGGGACCAGCTCCGGGTTCGCGCCCGGCACCGTGGGCGTCACCGGGCAGAAGGCCCGCGGCACCACCGGCCTCGGCTCGCCGATCAACGACCCCTTCACGGTCGACTACGTGGCCCACGAGGTCGGCCATCAGTACAACGCCGACCACACGTTCAACGGATCGGTCGGCAACTGCGGCGGGACCACCCGCACCGCGGCCACGGCCGTCGAGCCCGGCAGCGGGTCGACGATCATGGCCTACGCCGGCATCTGCGGTCTCGACAACCTCCAGGTTGTCGTGGGCGCGACCAGTGCGTCGGACCCCTACTTCTCCTCGACCAGCTTCGACCAGATCGTCGCCCACACCACCGGCGGGAACCCCGGCGACCTCGGCGCCACCGGCACCGGCAACACCGTGCCCACCGCCGACGCCGGTGCCGACGGCACCATCCCGGCGTCCACTCCCTTCCTGCTCCAGGGCGCAGGGACCGACGCGAACGGCGACGCCATCACCTACGACTGGGAACAGCGAGACATCGGCCAGCAACGGGCCCTGAACAACCCCGAGATCACCGCCGGCCCGTTGTTCCGGTCGCTCGCGCCCACCGTGTCACCCATCCGATACCTGCCGCGCCTGTCGACCATCGCCGCCAACAACACCAACGTGCCCGGTCCGTGCGGAGCGCTCACCACCACGATCGGCGCCCCCCAGGCCTGCTGGTCGGAGTTCATCCCCACCGCGGCGCGCGGCATGAACTTCCGGGTCACCGTGCGAGACAACCGCGCCGGAGGCGGAGGCGTGAACACCGACGACACCGTCGTCACCGTCGCCAACACCGGCGCGCCGTTCGCGGTCACCAGCCAGAGCGCCGCCGTCACCTACGGCCGCGGCTCGTCGCAGAACGTCACCTGGAACGTGGCGAACACGACGGCCGCGCCCGTCAGCGCGCCCAACGTGAACATCCTCCTGTCGACCGACGGCGGCCTCACGTTCCCGACCACGTTGCTCGCGAACACCGCCAACGACGGCGCCCAGGCCGTCACGATGCCGAACCTCACCACCACGACCGCGCGCATCATGGTCGTGGAGTCGGGAACGGGCGTCGGGGTCCGGTTCTTCAACGTCAACCCCGCGAACTTCGTGATCGCGCCCGCGGCGACGGCCACGACCCTCACGTCCACCCCCAATTCGTCGGTCTACGGCCAGCCGGTCACCTTCACCGCGACGGTCGCACCCGCCGCCGCGAACGCGAACGTCCCGACCGGCACCGTGCAGTTCTTCGACGGCACGACGCTGCTCGGAACGGGCACGCTCGCCGGCAACCCGGCCGAGGCGACCTTCACGACCACGGTCGGGATGCTCAACGCGGGGAACCACTCGATCACCGCGGTCTCCCTCGGCGACGCCAACTTCAGCGGCAGCACGAGCGCCGTATTCGTGCAGGTGGTGGAGAAGGCGCAGGTGACGGTGCTCGTGACGTCGTCGGCGAACCCGTCGAACTTCGGGTCCCCGGTCGTGTTCACGGCCACGATCGTCCCGGTCCCACCGGGCGCGGGCACACCGACCGGCACGGTGCAGTTCTCGGTCGACGGTGTTCCCCGCGGCGGTCCGGCCGCACTCTCGGGCGCGGTCGGGAGCTCGCCGGCCATCGCCAGCCTGCTCCCGGGTACGCACACCGTGTTGGCCCGGTACAGCGGTGACGCGAACTTCTTCGACGGTTCCGGCGGCCTCCAGCAGGTCGTCACGTGTACGAAGACGATCACCGGCACCCAGACCGGTTCGCTGCTCGTCGGGCCGGGTTCGGTGTGCATCGTCGACGCGACGGTGCCGGGCAGCGTCCAGGCCCGGCCCGGCTCCGCGGTCTACGTCGCCCGCTCGACGATCGGCGGCAGCGTGAGTGAGAACCGGGGCGTCGCGTTCGCCATGTGCGACACGAGCGTCGACGGCTCGGTGT
>JBBRHS010000224.1:0-5186 GCA_038222385.1 Acidimicrobiia bacterium | reverse complement strand
CACCTGGTTCGGGCGCTCGTGGATGCGCCGGTGTTCGTGGTGATCAGCACCCGTGGAGCGGGTGACCGTCTACCCAGCGGACTCCGTGAGGTGCTGGCGGACATCGACGGCGTCCCGACCCGGCGCATCGAGCTCGGCGCGCTGGACGACTCGGAACTGGTCGAGCTCACTTCATCGGTGCTCGGCGTGGACCTCTCGGGAGATCCGGCATCCATGGAATCCCTCAAGGAGCAGACAGCAGGCAACCCGCTGTACGCGTCGCAGCTCCTGATGCACATCCACGAGCGCGGCGAGACCGCAGTCGCCCCGGTCCGCGGGTTCCCGTCGGTGACGCCCGACGGTGTCGTGCCGCCGGGTCTGGTGGACGTCCTCTGGCGGCGCGTGCATGAGCTCGGTCCAGCTGCCGCCACGGTGCTGCAGGCGTGCTCCGTGCTCGCCCCCGTCATCCGTCCCGACGTGCTGGAGGCGTTGTTCGATACCGACGCCGTCGACGTCGCGAGCTCGGTCGACGACGCGGTCGCGTCCGGTCTCCTCTACGAGACCGGATCGATCGATCTCTCGCTGCGGTTCACCCACTCGCTCGTGGCGCAAGCCCTCTATGGGGAGGTACCGTACGCAGAGCGACGCGCGCTGCACCGCCGCGCACTCGGCGCACTGACCTCGCACCTGGAGGGACCGGGCCACGCATCCCCGATCGAGCTCACCGTGCACGCAGCAGCGGCCGGCGACCACACCGCAGCCACGCGCTGGGCGGTGCTCGCCGGGGAGTCGGCGATGGAGAACCTGGCGCCCACCGAAGCCTCCAGGTGGTTCGGCACGGCGCTCGACCATGCCGTAGCGGCCGGAGCATCCGATCCCGAGCGCGCCGCACTGGAGGTCCGCCTGGGGGCATCGCAGCTGCGCGCCGGCGACCCTGAAGCTCGCGCCACCTTGCTCACGGCGGCCGGACGTGCACGTCGCAGCGGAGCGGAAGCAGCGCTCGTCGACGCAGCGTTGGCACATGACCGCGGTATGACGCGCATCGGCTCGATCGACGCGGAGCTCCTTTCGATGATCGAGGCTGCGCTCGAGGTTGCCGATCCCTCGGACGAACCAACGCTTGCACGCCTGCTCGCGCTCCATGCGCTGCACCTCGTCCACACATCGCGCGTCGACGAGCGACTCGGTTCGGCCAACCATGCCGTCGAGCTCATCGAACGGTCCGAGGACCCGCTGCTGCTCCCGCAGATGATCTCCTCCCTGCTGTTCGCGCTGTCGGGCCCCGGCACCCTCGACCTGCGACGAGATCTGGCGCGCCGGGCGGTCATCGCCGCCGATGGGTCCGGCGATCCGCACCTGCGGTTCTGGACGGGTCGAGCTGCGAACTACATCGCGATCGAATCGGCGGATCCGGAGATGGCCGCAGCCCAGCTCCGCCGCATGGAGGACATCGCCCGGGCGATCCCGGAGACCCGACTGCGCTGGGTGTCGATGACGGCGCTTGCGTTCAGCGCCACGATGGAGGCGCGCCTCGACGACGCCGAAGGCCTCATCGACCGGGCGCTCGGTCTCGGACTGCAGGTCGCTGATCCAGATGCGATGTCGGTCTACGCGGGGCAGATCTTCGTCTGTCGATCGTTCGCCGGCCGCTACGACGAGCTCGTGCCCCTCCTCGAGACGGCGAACCGCGAGACCCCCGGCGTACGGCCGTTCGAACTGGCACACGCCATCACGCTCGTGGCGACCGGCCACGTCGACCGGCCGCGGGAGCTGCTCCGGGCCGCAGCGGTGTCCGACTTCGCCGATGTGCCACACGACTATCTGTGGATGACCACGATCATCGGCTACGCCGTGCTGGCGATCGAGCTCCAGGAGACGGCCGCGGCAGGACCGCTGTTCGACCTGCTCGAACCGTTCGCTGACCAGGTGGCGTTCACCGGTGCGACCAGCCAGGGGCACATCGGTGCGTACGTCGGCAAGCTCGCGTCCCTGCTCGGTCGCCACGACGTCGCCGACGAGCACCTGGCTCGTTCCCTCGGTGTGGCCCGTTCGTTCGGATGGCGATACCACGAGGCGACGTCCCTGGTCGCACTGGCGCTGTCGCGGGTCAGGCGCTCCGGGATCCTCGACCAGGAGGCGATGTCCTGGTTGACCACGGCGTCGGAGATCGCAGCCGAGTGCAACCTGACGTTGGTCGCCCGACAGGTGGATGCGGTGCGCGCGCTGCGGTGAGGCGCGACTGCAACACGGAACGGCGAAGGTTTCGACGTCGGCCCGACGCTCGGGTCGAACCAAGGAGGCTCAGCCATGCCCAAGTTCCTCGTTCTCGCCAACTACAACGCCGACGGCATCAAGGGGATTCTCGACAAGGGCGGTTCGAGCCGTCGCGAAGCGCTGGCATCCGCGTGCGAATCGTCCGGTGGGTCACTCGAGAGCTTCTACTTCGCGTTCGGCGACACCGATGCCTTCGTGACGGTCGACCTGCCGGACAACGTCGCCGCGGCGCGGCTGTGCCTGGCGGCGGCCGCCAGCGGGATGGTCACGGTCAGCTGCACAGCGCTGCTCACGCCAGAGGAGATCGACGCAGCGACGCAGACCGCTGCTGCCTATCGACCGCCTGGCTCCTGAACAGTCTCGACCTTCAGCGGCGGCCGTGCGGAGCGGTTTCGCCACTGCCACCACGATCCCCTTGAGGACCTCGACCAGCTCGTTTTCCTGTTGTTCAGGTGCTACCGCAAGCAGAGCTGCGACGGTGAATGTCACGCAGCGAGAAAGTAGCCCCCGGCGGCAGCCCGTGGGGTCAAGGTACGAGTCCCCCCTCCGACACTACAGAGCGTGATCTGTGCGCCACTCGCCGTGGTGGGACCCTCTAAGAGTTGACCGGTCACCGCTTTGCGGTCGAGAGACTGGTCGAGGGACGTCACTGTGCCTACCTCGAGGAACTCGGAGTTGTCGCACTCGATTCGAGAGTAGGACGACATGGCCAAGCCACACCCCACCTGACAACGGATCGTGCTGCAGTCCCTGGCACCGGGGCCAGTCCTGTGGCGACGACCCGGTACGCGACGGCACGACCCGCTCCCAGTGGAAGAACCAGATTTGTACAGGTCGCAGAAAGGCAGTGGCGTTCATCTCGTGCTCCGAACTCGGCTCGGGACAATGAACTTCCTTGTGCGAGCGGCGCCGCTTCGATTGCCGGATGTCCAGCATCGGTGTCTACTCAGCCGCCGCTCCTATCGCCCGGCGCGATCTCGGCTGACGAGTGAACGCGATCTGACAACGAGCGAAGTCTGGTTCTGACCTGGAGCCGTGGTCGCCTTGCGGCACCTCAGCTGGTGGCCGCGAAGGCCCCGTGAAACTCGACTGTTTCCTTTGGGATGGACGTGTCGAAGGGAAGCACGAAGAAGACCTCGGCAGGGACACCCGGGTGGACCAGCTCATCGGTGTTCCGGAAGCCGAAACGGGGGTAGTAGCTGGGGTGCCCGACCAGGCAGCAGCCCTTCGCGCCAGCGGTGCGGAGTCGTGACAGGCCCTCATGGACGAGGGCACTGCCGATGCCTCGGCCGAAGAGGTCGGGGCGCACAGACATCGGCCCGAGGCCGTACCAGCCGGTCGAGCCATCAGACATCGTGACCGGCGAGAGGGCGAGGTGCCCGACGATCCGTCCGTCGAGTTCGGCCACGAGCGACACCGCCAACGCGCCGGCATCCCGAAGTTCTCGAATCACGTACTGCTCCGTGTGTCCACTGATCTCGAGGTCGGCGAACGCTGCGACGGTCACCTCGCCGATCTCGGGCTCATCGCCGGGAACCTCGGGCCTGATCTCTACGCCTTCGAGCACGCACACACTTCCATCTGGTCGGTGTCGGAGCACTCAAAGATACCAACGGCAGTCGAAGGAGACGACCGAGATCCGCTCCACGAAACCCTGAGGGTGCCGAGAACTCATCCCGGGCCAGTTGGGTCCGTTGATGCGCCGGGGTGGGCGTTGGCGGGTCGGGCGTGGGCGCGGTGAAGCGGGAGGCCACGACGATTCCGGCGGCGACCCGTCGGCTGCTTCAGGCGGCGTGGCGGTACTCGTTGATGAGCCCGCCGCAGGTCGTGTCACGTCGGATCGGGTGGCATGGGCCGATCGCTGCGATGTCGTCACCGTCGTCGGGTGCGCGTTGGTGCAGGCTGCGGTGGGGTCGATGCGTGTTGTAGTGCTCGAGGTACTCGTCGAGCAGCCGGCGCAGTTGTTGTTCGTTCCAGATGATGGTTCGGTCGAGGAGTTCGTGGCGCAGGGTGCGAACCCATCGCTCGGCGAACGCGTTTGCTTGCGGTGCCCGTGGCGGGATCCGAAGTGCCGTGATCCCTGAACCGGCGAACACGGCGTCGAAGGCGCGTGTGAACTGCCCTGCTCCGTCGCGGACGAGGTACTGGAAGCCGTGATCGTGGGGCATGCGCATCAGTAGGTTCCGCGCGGCTTGAGTGGTCCACGGCCTGGTCGGGTTCGTGGTGATCCCCGCCAGGTGCACTCTTCGGGTGGCGACTTCGATGACGAACAGGACGTGGAACCGCCGGAGCAGCGCAGTGTCGACACACGCGAAGTCGGTCGCGATGACAGCCTTGGCCTGGGAGCGGATGAACTCCGACCACGACGGCCCGGTGCGGTCGCGACGTGGGTCGATCCCGGCGGCTCGCAGGGTCTTCCACACGGTGGACGCGGCGACAGCGTGACCGAGCCGCTGGAGTTCACCGTGGACCCGGCGGTAGCCCCATGTCGGGTTCTCGCGGGCCAAGCGAACGATCAGGCGTCGGAGGGCGGTATCGACGGGCGGGCGACCCGGTCGAGCGGTTGGTGGTTGGGTCCAGTGGCGGGCGACGAGTCGTCGGTGCCATGCGAGGACCGTCGCAGGGCGCACGATCAACAGCGCCCGGCCACGCCGCGCCTGGTCCGTCACCGAGGCGAGCAGAGCGAGGATCGTCCGGTCGGTCTCGTTGAACTTCGGCCGGTTGATCTGGCGTTGCAGCACCAGGACCTGATGGCGCAGAGCCAGGATCTCGGCATCACGGGCGTCGCCGCCGGCGAACAACCATCGGGATCGCCTCAGGACGAGTCGAGCGAGCACGGGTAGGAGCGTCACGAAGAAGGAGGCTACGGACGGCCCGGCGGGATGGGAAAGGCCCGAAAGCACGGGGCGTACGAGTATTCGGCACCCTCACCT
>JBBRHS010000223.1:0-5196 GCA_038222385.1 Acidimicrobiia bacterium | reverse complement strand
TCGGCCGGTGCGGCGCCGTCGTAGGCATCCGTGCGCGATGCGTCGCCGGTCACCACCTCGAACCCGGACCGCCCCGCGGTCGCGGCCAGGCGCCTCGCGACCTCTGCGTTGGCCGGGTCGAGCTCGACGAGTCGCGCGGCGACATCGTCGGCTCGAAGGTGGCCTTCGAGGGCGCCGAGGAGATCGCGGCCCTGTCCCGCGCACACACTGATCACGCGAACCGGCCCGGCGGCGACGTCGTCGAGCGCGGCGCGGATCCTCGCTTGCACGACGGCGAGCCGGCGCGAGAGCGACGACGTCGGGTCGTCGTACTTGCCGTGCCAAGCGTGCCAGTCCTTCTCGGTCATGCCGGGATTCTTCCCCAATGGCCCTGACAGGAGCAGGGTGATCCGCGAGTATCGAACATACGTTCGCCTCCGGATCGAGGCGTCGACGTCTTCTTCCCCCGTGACCGATTCCGGGGAGAGGCCGCGCTCGTGAGCAACCTGCGTTCCGTGCTCGACGAAGAGGCGTCGGTTGATCTCTCGCGCCTGACGGGGCCGGAGCTCGCAGATCGGGTCCGCGAGTTGGACCAGGCCCGGCGGCGCCTCGATGCGCTGTGGCTCTCGACGTTGGCCGCGTTCCACACCTCGGGGGAGTGGGAGCTGGACGGAGCGACCTCGGCCGGCGCGTGGGTGGCGGCGGCGACGCTCCAGGACCACGCGCGGGGCGATGGGAACCGCGAACCGACGGCCCCAGATCAGCGTCGTCGCCGGCCTCGACACGTTGGAAGAGCGGGCCGGTCGACCCGCGCCCATGGGGAACGGGGAGTTCCTCTCGGGCGAGACGGCGCGACGCCTGGCTTGCGACGCGTCGATCAGCAGGATCATCACGGGACCTCGGAGCGAGCCGCTCGACATCGGCCGTGCGACGCCGGTCGTGCCGGCCGGGATGCGTCGGGCCCTCGAGGCCCGCGATGGCGGGTGCACGTGCCCGGGTTGTGACCGGCCACCCGACTGGACCGATTCGCACCACCTCGTGCACTGGACCAAGGGCGGCGAGACCAGGATCGAGAATCTGACGCTGCTGTGTCGACGGCATCACCGGCTGCACCACAAACGTGGCTTTCGCATCGACGCCGAGCGCGAGGGCCGACCGCGCTGGTTCCGTCCTGAAGGGACCGAGATCGCGCCGTCGGCTCGACCGCCCCCCTCTTGGGTTGAGGCATGATGCGGGGATGCAGGTATCGATGAGCGTCAACGGCGGCGCGCAGGGTCACGACGTGGAGCCACGCGCGCTCCTGGTCCAGTACCTCCGCGAGGAGTGCGGTCTCACCGGCACGAAGGTCGGGTGTGACACGTCGAGCTGCGGCGCGTGCACGGTGCTCGTCGACGGCGAGAGCGTGAAGAGCTGCACGATGCTCGCGGTCCAGGCCGACGGGGCCGCGATCACCACGATCGAAGGCCTCGCACCGGGCGACGAGCTGCACCCGGTCCAGCAGGCGTTCCACGAACACCACGGGCTCCAGTGCGGCTACTGCACGGCCGGGATGGTCATGGCTGCAGTCGGGTTCCTCGACGAGAACCCGGACCCGACCGAACGCGAGGTCCGACTCGGCCTCGAGGGCAACCTCTGCCGCTGCACCGGCTACCAGAACATCGTCGACTCGGTGCTCGCCGCTGCGGCGTCGAAGTCGGGGGTGAGCTCGTGATTCCGGCAGCGTTCGACTACGTGCGGGCAGGATCGCGCGACGAAGCCGTTGCGTTGCTCGGCGAGCGCGGAGACGAGGCGAAGTTGCTCGCGGGCGGGATGTCGCTCATCCCGTTGATGAAGCTCCGCCTCGCGGTCCCGACCGTGCTGATCGATGTCGGCCGGGTCGAAGACCTGTCGTACGTCCGCGACGGCGGCGATCACGTCGCGATCGGCGCACTCACCTGTCACCGTGACCTCGAGACGAACGACCTGCTCGCGGCGGAGTGCGGCGTCGTGCGTTCCGTGGCGGCCGAGGTCGGCGACAACCAGGTCCGCCACCGCGGCACGATCGGCGGTTCGATCGCCCACGGCGATCCGGCGTCGGATCTCCCCGCGGTGCTGCTCGCGCTCGACGCGACGCTCGTGGCCCAGGGCCCGGCCGGCACCCGAGACATCCCCTCCGATGCGTTCTTCGAGGGTTTCCTCGAGACCGCGCTCGCACCCGACGAGCTGCTGACCGAGATCCGGGTCCCGAAGACCGGTGCCAACGGGTTCGCGTACGAGAAGTTCAACCGCCGCGCCCAGGACTACGCGATCGTCGGCGCGCTCGCGACCCGTGTCGGCGACGCGACGAACGTCGCGCTGGTCAACATGGGAAGCACCCCACTGCGGGCGAAGGGAGTCGAAGCCGCGCTCGCCTCGGGCGCGAGCCCGGCCGACGCGGCCGCGCTGGCCGCCGACGGCACCGAGCCGCCGGGCGATCTCAACGCGAGCCCGGAATACCGCGCGCACCTGGCCCGCGTCCTCGTCCGCCGGGCGATCGAAGCCGTCGCCGGGTGACGGTGGCGGTCGCGATCCTCGCGGCGGGGGGCGGGTCGCGCTTCACCGGGACGGGATCGGGTCCGAAGCCGCTGGCGAACCTGCACGGCCGACCGCTGGTCGCATGGGCCCTCGGCGCCGCGGTCGACTCCGCCCTGCGCCCGATCGTGCTCGTGGTCGGCCACGACGGCGGCCGGGTCGCCCGCCAGGCGTCGGCCGCGGTGATCGTCACCCGGGCGAGCGGGTGGCGCCGCGGCATCGCGCACAGCCTCCGCGCCGCACTCGACACGCTCGACGGTTGGAAGCAGGTCGACGCGGTGTGCATCGGTCTCGCCGACCAACCGCGGATCGGCGCCGAGGCGTACCGACGACTCAGCGCCGCGTACGATGCCGGCGCGGTGCTCGCGGCCGCCACGTACGACGGTGTGCGCGCGAACCCGGTGCTGATCGGTCGGGAGCTGTGGCCGCAGGCCCGGGCGCTGCGGGGCGACGAGGGCGCCCGCCAGCTCATGCGAACCCATCCCGTCGTCGACGTCGAATGCGGCGACACGGGTGACCCGGTCGACGTCGACACCCCCGAGGCGCTCGCCGCGCTCGAGAAGGAGCACTGATGGAGATCTTCGAGGAGTTCCGGGTTCCCCTGCCGGTCGACGACGCGTGGCAGCTGCTGCTCGACATCGAGCGGATCGCACCCTGCATGCCCGGAGCCCAGCTCCAAGAGATCGAGGGCGACGAGTACCGCGGCATCGTCAAGGTGAAGGTCGGCCCCATCACCGCGCAGTACAAGGGCAGCGCGACGTTCGAGTCGACCGACCACGCAGAACACGTCGCCGTGATCGTGGCCTCCGGTCGCGACACCCGGGGCCAGGGCAACGCCTCGGCCACGATCAAGCTCTCCCTGAGTGGCGAGGGAGACCAGACGCTCGTGAGCGTCGAGACCGACCTCGCCATCACCGGCAAGGTCGCCCAGTTCGGACGCGGGGTCATCAACGACGTCTCGGGCAAGCTCCTCGCGCAGTTCGTCGAGAACCTCGAGCGCGACGTCCTCTCCGGCGAGCAGCCCGACGCTCCGTCCGAGCCGGAGCCGGAGCCCGAGGCGCCGCCCGCAGCGACGTCTGCGCCCACCGCAGCTCCCGAGGTCCGTCGGATCGACGGCCCCGAGGCCGCGCCGGTCGATCTTCTCGCGGTCAGCGGTCAATCCGTCGGCAAGCGCCTCCTCCCCGTCGGCGGCCTCCTCCTCCTGCTCCTCGTGATCCTCGGCATCCGGAGGAGACGAAGCCGGACGCGGTGAAGCCGGACGCGGTGACCATCCGTGGCGTGATGACGCGCAGCTCCTAGGATCGAACCGGTGTTCGATCTCGACGGTTCCGTGCTGGGCATCGACCCGGGCCTCTCCCGCTGTGGGTACGGCGTCGTCCGGCTCACGACGGGTCGCAGAGCAGAGGCGCTCGCCTGCGGTGTGATCCGCACCGCCCCCACGGATCCGTTGCCGGAACGGCTTGCCGCGCTCGCTGTCGAGCTCGAGCGGCTGCTCGCCGAGGTGCAGCCGGCGGCGGTCTCGGTCGAACGGGTGCTGTTCCAGGCCAACGCCCGGACCGCGATGTCGGTCGGGCAGGCGAGTGGACTCGCGCTCGCGACCGCGGCCCGCATGGGCATCCCGGTGACGCAATACAGCCCGAACGAGGTGAAGCTCGCGGTCACCGGTGACGGCGGTGCCGACAAGGTGCAGGTGCAGGCGATGGTGGCCCGGTTGTTGCAGCTCGACGCGCCGCCGCGCCCGCCCGATGCCGCCGACGCGCTTGCCCTCGCCCTCTGTCACCTGTGGCGGGTGCCGCTGGCGGGCGCCGCGGCCGCGCCGGGTGGTGTCGGTGGTGCCGGCGGCTTCGAGCGCGCGGTCGCAGCTGCGGTCGCGAGAGACGACCAGTTGTGATCGGGCAGTCGTGAGCAGTTCCCGGTGATCGGGTCCGTGCGGGGGACGGTGCTCGAGCGGTCGCTCGCGGGCGAGGTGCTGGTCGAGGTCGGTGGAGTGGGATACCGGGTCCTGGTGCCGTCCGGAGCGGTTCCCGCCCTCGCGCCCGGTGGACCCGCATTCCTGTTCACGCACCTCCACGTGCGTGAAGACGCGATGGTGCTGTTCGGCTTCCCGACGCGAGACGAGCGCGACACGTTCGAGGTCCTGATCGGTGCCAGCGGTGTCGGGCCGAAGCTCGGCCTGGCGATGTTGTCGGTCCACTCTCCGGGCGCGCTACGGCGGGTCCTGCTCGACGGCGACATCGACGCGCTCACCCTCGTCCCGGGGGTGGGGAAGCGCACGGCGCAGAAGCTCATGGTCCTCCTGAAGTCGCGCCTCGATGTTCCCGATGTCGACCTCGCCGAAGTCGAGCCGGGTGCGCCGAACGCACGGGCCGAGGTGAGAGCCGCACTCGGTGAACTGGGTTACGCACCCGACGAGATCCGCGCCGCGGTCGCGGGTCTCCCCGACGACCAGCCGGCAGAAGATCTCCTGCGGGCGGCGCTCAAGCAGCTCTCGGTGCGCACGTGAGGGCCTCGCGCGTCAGGATCCGGGAATGATGGGGCGCGAGGAGCTGCTCACTGCTTCGGCGGATCCGGTCGAGGCCGCGGAGGAGACGACGCTGCGGCCGCGTTCGCTCGAGGAGTTCGTCGGCCAGCCGCGGCTGAAGGAGCACCTCGACATCCTCCTGGGAG
>JBBRHS010000222.1:0-5205 GCA_038222385.1 Acidimicrobiia bacterium | reverse complement strand
TCACCGATCTCGACGACACCCTCGGGCCCGACGACCCGTGCTCCGTCGACCTGCGACTCACGGTCGCCGACTCTGCGAGCGCGCTCGGCGATCATTCCCGCGCGACCGACCTCGCGGCCGAGGCGGTGTGGACCTGCGAGGTGGAGCTCGGTCCCGACC
Organism: Acidimicrobiia bacterium; assembly: GCA_038222385.1. GTDB lineage: Bacteria > Actinomycetota > Acidimicrobiia > IMCC26256 > JANYLB01 > JANYLB01. Next base: position 5,046 of record JBBRHS010000222.1, on the reverse strand, counting down.
ATCCGCTGACCCTCGGCGGCTACGGCGTGCTGGCCCGGCTGCTCCGCCGGGCCGACCGCCCGAGTGAGGCGGTCGCCGTGTCCCGCCAGCACCTCGAACGGAGCCGACACCTCCTCGACACCGCGCCGCGTGAAGTCGCCCACGCCGGGATCGGGCTCGCGGCCGGGCACCTCCAGAACGCGGAGTACGAAGCGGCCCGCACGGTCGCACGCGAGACGCTCGAGTGGTGCAGCCCCCGGCTCGGCCCCGACGACGAGCTCACCGAGACCCTCCGCCGGATCCTCGGGGATCACTGACCTACGATGACCTGACCGGGTCTGCCACGGCAGGACAACCCCTCCGGAACGGCGAAGCGGAGGCAGATGAGCAGCGAGACCGTCGACACGACGGTGCTACGACCGTACCTTCCGCGTCTCGTGCTCGACTGGGTGCACGACGAGGCGGCCACGCGCTGGAAGGCGATCGACGGCACGTTCGTGTTCGCCGACCTGTCGGGTTTCACGAAGATGTCGGAGCGGCTCGCCCGACTCGGTCGACTGGGAGCCGAAGAGGTCACCGAATCGATCGGGACGTGCTTCGCCGAGTTGCTCGAGATCGTGTACGAAGACGGTGGCGGCCTCGTGAAGTTCGGGGGCGACGCGCTCTTCCTCCTCTTCACGGGCGAGGACCACGTCGTGCGGGCGGCCCGGAGCGCCGCGGGGATGCGGACCCGACTCCGGACCGCGGGCAAGTTCGTGACTCCGGCGGGCAACGTGACGTTGCGGATGTCGGTCGGCGTGCACACCGACACGTTCCATTGCTTCCTCGTCGGCGGCTCGAGCCGGGAGCTGATCGTCGTCGGCGAAGCAGCGAGCACTGTCGTCGCCATGGAGGGCGCGGCCACCGCGGGCCGGATCGTACTGAGCCCCGACACCGCCGCGGCGCTCCCCGACCGATCCCATGGCGCGCCGTTCGGTCCCGGGGTGCTGCTGTCCCGCGCTCCAAAGGGCACCCCGCCCGCGGGCCTGCCTCCCATCCCGCCGTTGGCGGGAATCGATCTCGGCGCCTACGTGCCGACGGAGGTACGCGCCCACGCCCTCGGCGGCGGCCAGGAACCGGAGCACCGCACGGTCACCGTGGCGTTCGTGCACTTCGACGGCGTCGACGCGTTCCTCGCGCAGCATGGCCCGGAACGAACCGCGGATGCCCTCGAAGAGCTCGTCACGACGGTGCAGGACGCGTGCGAACAGCACGGCGTGGCCCTGCTCGCAACCGACGTCGACGGCGACGGCGGCAAGTTGATGCTCGCCTCGGGAGCACCTCGGGCACTCGGTCAAGCCGAGGAGCGGATGCTCGCCACCGCGATGCGCGTCGTCGATGCCGGGACCGAGCTCCCCGTGCGGATCGGCGTCCACCGCGGCCCGGTCTTCGCAGGCGATGTCGGGCCCCAGTACCGCCGCACGTACACGGTCATGGGCGACACCGTGAACATGGCCGCCCGGCTGATGGGCAAGGCGAACCCCGGCCAGATCATCACGACGGCCGACGTGCTCGACCGGTCGCCGACCTTCGCCGCCGAGGCTTTGCCCCCGATGCAGCTGAAGGGCAAGCGGGCACCGGTGCACGCCTTCTCCGTGGTGGGGGCCCGACGGGCCCGGGCCGGCGCGGTCACGGGCTCGGGCCACCAGCTCCCGTTCGTGGGCCGCGACGCCGAGATGCACACCCTCGACGTGATGTTGACCGCGGCTCGAGCCGGGGCCGGGGCCGTGGTGGAGATCGTCGGGGCCCCGGGTATCGGCAAGTCCCGGCTCGTCGCCGAGCTCGAGGCGCAGGCCTCCGACTTCCGGGCGTTGGTCGTCACCTGTGAGCCCTACGAGTCGAGCACGCCGTACGCCGCGCTGTGGTGGCTGCTGCACCGAGTGCTCGACCTCCCCGAAGACGCCACACCCGAAGCCATCACGACGCAACTCACCGCGGCGGTGCGCGCCGATGCACCGCATCTCGAACCCTGGCTCCCCCTGCTCGGAGGCCTGCTCGACCTGGGTCTGCCCGACACCGAGGAGACCGCGACCCTCGCGCCGCGGTTCCGGCGCGAACGCACCGCCGAGGCCACCGCGGCGTTCCTCGACGCCCGGCTCACCCGGCCGACCATCCTCGTGTTCGAAGACACGCAGTGGATCGACCAGGCGTCGCGGGAGCTCGTCGAGCTCCTGGTGACGAAGACCGAGGGCGTGCCGTGGGTGGTCGCCTGCACCCGCATCGCCGATTCGCCACCGATCGGTGAGGCCATCACCCTCGAGCTCGGCCCGCTGTCCGAACACGCGAGCGTCGAGGCACTGGTGCGCGCGACCGAAGATGCGCCGCTCCTGCCCCACCAGATGGAGGCGCTCACCTCCCGCGCCGAGGGGAACCCGCTGTTCCTCACCGAGCTGCTCCGCGTCGTGCGCGACAGCTCGACCGATGGCACCCCCGACGACGGATCGCTCCCCGATTCGATCGACGCGCTCGTGACCGCGCAGATCGACCGCCTCGCGCCCGCGCACCGGCGCCTCCTGCGGTACGCCGCGGTCCTCGGACGCAGCTTCTCCCTGCGCGACCTCGAGGCGCTGCTCTCGGGCGAGCTCGCGGTCCCCGATGCGCGCACCTGGGCCGAGCTGGCCGACTTCGTCGAGGTCGAGAGCTCGACCCGGGCCCGCTTCCGCCACGCACTCATCCGCGACACCGCGTACGAAGAGCTCTCGTACCGACGGCGACGTGAACTCCACGGACGCGCGGCCCGGATGCTCGAACACACCCTCGACGATCGGGTGGAGACCGAGGCCGAGGTGCTGTCGTTCCACTTCTTCACCGCCCAGGCGTATCCCGACGCCTGGCGGTACGCGTGCCTCGCCGGGCGCCGCGCGTGCGACAAGTACGCGAACGTCGACGCCGCCGCGCTGTTCGAGCGCGCGTTGGCGGCGGCGAAGCGGCTGCCCGAGCTGCCGGCGCACACCACTGCCGAGGTGTGGGAGCTGCTCGGCGACGTGCGCGAACGCAGCGGCGTGTACGACGGTGCGGTCGCGGCCTACCGCGCGGCACGCCGCCTCGTGCACGACGATCCCGTCCACGAGGCCGGTCTCTTCCTCAAGGAGGCGTGGATCCCGGAGCGCACCGGTCGGTACTCGGAGTCGATCCGTTGGATCCGCAAGGGCCTCAACCTGCTCGAGGGGATCCCCGGGCCGGTGGCGGGCCGGTGCCGGGCCCAGCTCGCGTCGTGGTTCGGGATGATCCGCCAGGCCCAGGGGCGCGCCGCCGAAGCCATCACCTGGTGCGAACGGGCGATCACCGAGGCGGTCGCGGCCGACGATCCTGAAGCGGAGGCCCACGCCTGCCTCACGCTCGACTGGGCCTACGTGCGGCTCGGCCAACGTGACCGCGCCGTCTACTCGGCCCGGGCGCTGGAGCTCTACGAGGGGCTCGGCGACCTCAGCGGCCAGGCCGGCGTGCTGAACAACCTCGGGGTGTTCGCCTACTGGCGAGGCCAGTGGGAGGAAGCGGTCGGCTACTACGAACGGTCACGGGACCTCGAGCTGCGCACCGGCGACGTGATCAACGCCGCCACCGCCGGCGCGAACATCGCCGAGGTGCTCGCCGACCAGGGCCACCTCGACGACGCCGAGGAGAAGCTGCTCGACGCGCTGCGCGTGTTCCGGGCGTCACGCTACGGCTACATGATCGGCTTCTCCTGCAGTGTGCTCGGACGCGTCGCGTCCCGCCGCGGCGACTTCGGCGATGCCTTCGAACGCTTCGACGAGGCCCGCCGTGAGTTCGCCGCCGCCGAGCTCCCCGCCGACGGTGTCCACGTCGACGCGCTGTACGCCCACGCGCTGGTGCTCGCGGGTGATCCCGAAGGAGGACTCGCCCTCGCGGAGGAGACCCAGGCCCGCGACGACGACGGCTCCGAGGAGCCCCTGCTCCTGCGGATCCGGGGCTACGCCCTCGCGCAGCAGGGCGCGCACGACGAAGCCGTGGCCGCGCTCCAGGCCGGACTCACGTCGGCGCGCGAGCAGGAAGCCGAGTACGAGGTCGCGCTCACGCTCGATGCCATCGCGCGGTTGACCGACGACCCCGAGGCCGCAGCCGAGCGGACGGTGATCCTCACGCGACTCGGCGTGCGGCAGGTCCCGGAGGTCCCGCTCGCACGCCGAGCGCAGTGAGCTCGAGGCGGGCTGTTTACCGGCGCCGCACGCCCGGGTCGCCGGAGGTGAACAGCGTCTCGTAGCGGAGGTCGCCGTTCTTCAGCTGCTCCTTCTTGTTGACGCAGGGCGACGGCACCGCGACGCCACTGCGACCACCGAAGAGCAGGCCACTGAGGTACCGGGCCAGTGCGAGCAGCTTCTTCTCGCCGGGCTTCGTGCACGGCGGGATGAACCGGAACTGGGTGTCGGTGTCCTTCAGCACGTACAGCTGCGAGAAGAGACCGGTACCCCGCACCGACTTGTCGTAGAGGGTCGTGAAGCGAATGGGCTTCGTCGGGTCGTCGTAGCCGGGGAAGTCGTTGAACGTGACCGTCTTGCCGAAGCACACACCTGGCGCACACGGCACCGACGTGAGCGTGACGACCGCGCCGTCACCGGAGTTCGGGAGCGTGAGCGACGCAACCGTGTCGTTTCCGGGGGTCGCGTCGCCACCGGTGGTCAACGTGCCGCCCGGCGGCACGTAGCCACTCGCCGCGCCCGGCGTGGGCGGGGTGAGGGTCGTGGTCGACTGGGCGGGACCGACGGGGGTGCCGTCGCCTTCCTGCGCGGTCGCCGAGGTGGTGATGGTGCCGACCGGCGGGATCACCGCGGGCGTCGACACGACGAAGCGCACGTTGGCACTCGCCCCGCCGGCCAGGTCACCCAGGTCACAGGTGACCGTTCCCTCCACGACCCCTCCACAGGTCCCCTGGCTGGGGGTCGTGCCGACGAGCGTCGTGCCGGGTGCGAGGATGAAGCTGATCGACACGCCTACCGCGGTGCCTTCACCGGGGTTGGTGACGGTGATGATGCGCAATGCGTTCGCCCCGGCGGTCACGGTGTCGGGCTG
>JBBRHS010000221.1:0-5241 GCA_038222385.1 Acidimicrobiia bacterium | reverse complement strand
TCCTTGGATCGGACGGCGTACGGGAAGATGTACTCGAGCGGCTCGACCTCTTCGCGGCAGAACTGCCCGACCCAGTCGAGCTTCTCCTGGAACTCCGGTTCGGTGGAGAAGTCCCACGCCATCAGATGACCCCCGTGATCGAAGTACGCAACCGTCGGGCCGCTCGGCCCAGGGCGCGGAGAGTACCCGGCTACGGCTCGGCGCACGGCCGGTGGAGCTACGGTGGGCGCCCCGTACGTGACGCCGGCGTCAGGGAGAGGTTGTGGAGTCGGTCACCGCACTCGACGACGTGATGCTCGCCGACGGCCTCGCCCGTTGGCTGGCGAGACATCACGGTGTCGCCGAGGTGCTCGTCGACGAGGTGGAGCACCCGTCGGCCGGGTATTCCAGCGTCACGACCCTGCTCCGCGCCCGATGGGAGGGTCACGGGGGCCCGCGGGTCGAGCACCTGGTCGTCCGCATGGCACCCGACCCGCCAGGGACGTTCGCCGACTACGACCTCACCGTGCAGCACGCGGCGCAGCGCGCGGCGGCACGCTCGGGTGTGCCCATCGCCGCGCCGATCGTCACCGAGACCGATTCCTCCTGGCTCGGTGCGCCGTTCACCGTGATGGCGCGGGTCGACGGCCACATCATCGGTGATGCCCCCCCGTTCGACCCCTGGCTCCGCGCCCTCGGACCCGACGCGTGCTCCGAGCTCCACGACCGGTTCCTCGCGACGTTGGCCCGGATCCACGGCGCCGACGTCGATGCCGCGGTCAACGAAGGCGTACCGCGGCGAGACGATGTCGCGGAACTCCGGCACTGGGAGGAGTACATCCCCTGGGCGTGCGGCGACATCTCGGTTCCCGCACTCGTCGACGCGCTCGGTTGGTGCCGCGCGCACGCGCCGGCGCGGGTCGACGGCGGCGGACCGGTGCTCTGCTGGGGGGACGTGCGGCTCGGCAACGTGGTGTTCGGCGACGACCTCGAGGTCCGCGCCGTGCTCGACTGGGACATGGCCGTGATCGGCGAACCCGAGCACGACCTCGCCTGGCTCACCGTGCTCGAGACGACGTTGGCGACGTTGAGCGGCCGCCGCGTCGAAGGGTTCCCCGGTCGCGACGGCACGATCACCCGCTACGAGGCGTTGGCCGACCGCGAGCTCCACGACTTCGAGTGGTACGAGACCTTTGCGCTCCTGCGCAGCACCGCGATCATGACCCGCATCGGCACGCTCACCCGGGCAGCCGGCCACGAACCCGTCATGCCGGTCGACGACAACCCGCTCCTCGACGCGCTTGCGGCACGGACGACCGCCTCGTGACCACGACCACGACCGACACCGTGCTCGCGCTCCTCGCCCGCCGCGCCGAGGATGACGGCGCCGGGATCGTCGTCGACGATCGGGCGTGGAGCTGGCGCAAGGTGGTGGCCGAGAGCGAACGGTGGGCCGCGGTCCTCGCGACCCTGCAACCGGCCGAGGGGCCGTTCCACGTCGGGGTGCTGCTCGGCAACACCCCCGAGTACCTCTTCGCACTGTTCGGCGCGGCGCGCGTCGGGGCGGTGATCGTCGGGATCAACGAGACCCGCCGCGGCGAGGAGTTGGCCCGCGACGTGCGCCACACCGACTGCGTCACCGTTCTCACCGACGCGTCGCACGCACCACTCCTCGCCGACCTCGATCTCGGCGGGACGACGGTGCTCGACGTCGGCTCCGGGGCATGGAGCACGAGGCTCGACACTGCCGAGCCGGTGGAGGCGTCGCCGATCCGACCCGACGATCTCATCGTGCTGATCTTCACCTCGGGTTCCACCGGGGCACCGAAGGCCGTGCAGTTCTCGCACGGTCGGGCCGCTCGCGTCGCGAACGCGGCTTCATGGTTCACCGACGACGACGTCCTCTACTGCGCGATGCCTCTCTTCCATGGGAACGCCCTGAACGCGATCGTCTTCCCGGCGCTGGCGTCGGGCGCGACGATCGCGCTGCGCGAACGCTTCTCCGCGTCGCAGTTCATGCCCGACGTCCGCCGCTACGGGGGGACGTTCTTCAGCACGGTGGGCCGCGCCCTCGCCTACATCCTCGCCACACCCGAGTCACCGGACGACCGGAACCACCGAGTGAAGTTCGCGCTCGCGCCGGAAGCGTCGCCGCACGACCTGCGCGCGTTCCGCACGCGGTTCGGCATCCCGTGCGTGGCCGGATACGGGTCGAGCGAGAACGTGATCATCATGGAACCGCGCCCGGGCCTGTCGAAGGAGGCGCTCGGCGTTCCCCAGGTCGGCGTCGACGCCGCGGTGGTCGACCCGGAGACGGGAGTGGAGCGCGAGCCGGCCCGCTTCGACTCCGACGGCAGACTCGTGAACGGCGCCGAGGCGATCGGCGAGATCGTCGGCCGCAACGTGGTCGACCGGTTCGAGGGGTACTACCGCAACCCGGAGGCCGAAGCCGAGCGCACCCGGAACGGCTGGTACTGGTCGGGCGACCTCGGCTACCGAGACGAAGACGGGGTCTTCTACTTCGCAGGTCGCGCCGGTGAGTGGCTCCGCGTCGACTCGGAGAACTTCGCCACTGCGCCCGTCGAGCGGATCGTCGGTCGGTTCCCCGGCGCGAGCGGGGTGGCGGTGTATCCCGTCCCCGACGAACGCACCGCCGACGATCAGGTCATGGCGGCGATCGAGCTCGAGCGCGATCAGACCTTCGATCCCGACGCCTTCGGCCGTTTCCTCGCCGACCAGCCCGACCTCGGGACGAAGTGGGCCCCCCGCTACGTCCGGATCACCATGCTGCCCGTCGGCGCCACGAACAAGATCGACAAGCGTCCGCTGCGCGCCGAACGCTGGTACACCGACGACCCCGTCTACTGGCGCCCCGGGCCCGAGCCGACCTACCGCCGCTTCACCGCCGACGACCTCGGCGCCCTCGAAGCCCGATTCCACGAGTTCGGTCGCGCCGACTCGATGGTCCGCCCATGAGCAACGCGCCCGACGCGGGCCCCGCTGACGGCGATGTGTTCCCGGTCGACTTCTCCCGGCCGGGGGTCTTCCTGCGCGACGACTACTACGACGTGCTGGCCGAGCTCCGGGCCCGCGCCGATCTCCCGGAGTACGAACCCCGAGCGCGACTGGTTGCTCGCTACGCCGACATCCGCGAGATCAGTCGCGACCCGGCGCGCTTCTGCTCCGGGCGTGGCGTCCTCGCCAACGATCCGCTCCGCCAGGGTGGGCGGATCGAGGGCTCGATCCTGCACCTCGATCCACCGCGGCACGCGGAGTACCGCCGACTGCTCAATCGTGAGTTCACCGGTCGGGCCGTCGGCCGGATGGAAGACCGGGTCCGCGATCGCACCCGCGCGCTCCTCGACGCAATCCCCCGTGGTGAAGAGGTCGACCTCGTCGATGCCCTGTCGGCTCCGCTGCCCGTCATGGTGATCGCCGACATCCTCGGCGTCCCCGAGTCGGAACGCTCCGAGTTCCGGCGATGGTCCGACGCCACGATCCTCGCATCCGACGGTCGCGCTGCACTGCCGCCCGAGGCCATGCAGTCGTTCGTGGAGCTCAGCGAGTTCCTCCGGGCGCACGCGGAACGCCAACGGGCCGACCCGGGCACCGACGTCGTGTCGTTGCTCGTCCATTCCGAGATCGAGGGCGAGCCGCTCTCGGCCGGCGAGCTGATGACGTTCAACCTCTCGTTGCTGGTCGCGGGGAACGAGACGACGCGTCATCTCATCTCCGGCGCGCTCCTCGCGCTCGCGGAGCACCCCGACCAGCGGGCCCGCCTCGCGGCCGAACCCGACGCGATCCCCGGTGCGGTCGAGGAATGTCTTCGTTGGGTCACCCCCATCCAGCAGTTCGGTCGGACCGTCGTCGCCGACACCACCGTGGGCAACGTGGACGTGCACGAAGGCGAGTTCCTCCTCATGCTCTACGCGGGCGGCAATCGCGACGAAGCCGCGTTCGGGCCGACCGCCGACACCTTCGACGCATTCCGGCCCGTCACCACTCCCAACCTCGCGTTCGGGTTCGGTGAACACCTCTGCCTCGGCGCGGCCCTGGCGCGACTCGAGGGTCGCGTGCTCCTCGAGGAGCTGCTCGCCTGGTCCCCCGACTACGAGATCACCGGACCCGGCGAGCTCGTGACTTCGAGTCTCGTGCGGGGTCACGAACGACTCCCGATCCGTTTCCCCTGAGGAGGTCGGCCCGTGGAGAGTGCAGTCGTGTGCGAAGGGATCCGGTTCGGCGAGGGGCCGGTGTGGTGCGGTGACGACACGCTCGTCGTCACCAGCGTGGTCGATGGTGCGCTGTACCGGGTCGACGTGGCGACCGGCGACGTCTCCCTCTTCGCCGACGTGGGTGGTGGGGCGAACGGCGCGGCGGTCGCGACAGACGGTTCGATCCTCGTGACCCAGAACGGCGGCATCGACTTCTCGCAGTTGGGCCTGTTCGACGACCCACCACCGTTGCGGACTGCGACGCCGGGGCTCCAGGTCGCGCAGCCCGACGGCTCGGTCTCGTTCCTCGCCGATCGGGGCTTCCACGCGCCGAACGACCTGGCGGTTGCGGCTGACGGGCGCGTCTTCTTCACCGATCCCGGTCACTTCCCGCCGTCCGAGCCACCGATCGGACGCGTGATGCTCCTCGAGCGCGACGGTCGCATCGAAGTCGCGGCCGACGGCTTCCAGTTCTGCAACGGCATCGCGTTCACGCCCGACGGCGTGCTCGTCGTCATCGAGGAGCGCGGGCTGCAGGCCGTCCACGACGACGGCTCCCGGGAGTGGATCGTCGAGCACCTCGGAACGGGTGGCGGCGACGGCTTCTGCATCGACGCCGACGGGCGCTTCTACGTTGCGTCGACGATCGAACACGGAATCCGGGTCGTCGATCCCGACGGGACCGTGGTCGAGTTCCTCTCGATCCCGGGCGACGGCCTCACCACCAACTGCTGCTTCGGCGGCGCCGATCTCCGCACCCTGTTCGCCACGGATGCGCTGCCCGGCCGGGTCGTGGCCTGGGAAGGCCTCCCGACGCCGGGGCTGGCACTGACCCCCTGGCCGGGAGTCATCCCGAACCGGTAGGGCTGCTCGCCCACTGCCCCGTCGATCCGCTCGCGCAGCAGGTCGGCGTGGCCGACGGGTCGCGCGTATTCCTCGATCACGTGCACGAGCACCCAACGCAACGAGACGGTGCCCTCGAACGGTGACTCACCGACGATCTCGAGGTCGGGCACCTCGGCGAGGAATCGGTCGGCGCAGGCGATCTCGC
>JBBRHS010000220.1:0-5265 GCA_038222385.1 Acidimicrobiia bacterium | reverse complement strand
TCGCGCAACGCCCGCACGATCTTCAGGAGCTGGCCCACGACACTCGGGGCGAGACCGAGCGAGAGCTCGTCGATCATGAGCAGGCGTGGCTTCTCGATGAACGCCATGCCGAGTGTGAGCATCTGCTGCTGACCGCCGGAGAGGTTTCCCGCGGGGTCGTCGAGGCGCTCGGCGAGCACCGGGAAGATCTCGAAGACCCGTTCGGTCGCGGCCCGGATGCGCGGTTCGTCCTTGCGGTGGAGCCAGCCCGCGAGTTGGAGGTTCTCGCGAACGGTGAGCGACGGGAAGACGCCCTGACCTCCGGGAACCTGGGTGACACCGCGCCCGGCGATCTCGTCGGGCGGGGTGTGGGTCATGTCGCGCCCGTCGAAGACGATGGCACCGTTGCTCGGTTCCACGAGGCCCGAGATCGCCTTCAGCAACGTTGACTTCCCGGCGCCGTTGGTGCCGAGCAACGCCACGATCTCGCCCTCGTCGATCTCGAGGTCGACGTTGAAGAGCACCTGTACCTGGTCGTAGTGGACGTCGACCCCCCGCACGAGCAGGAGCTTCACGCGACCCTGGCGGCGCTCGAAGAGCACCTCCGACTGGGCGGCCGCGGCGGCCCAGACCCGGTTGATGTCGGTCTTCACGAACGGCGCGGCCGACGCGATGATCAACGTGCCCACGAGCAGGATCGGTGTCATGAGGAGCAGGCCGGCCCGGATGCCCCAGGCGTCGGCGACGCTGCCGATCACGGGGAGGATGATGAGTCCTGGGAGCACCCACAGTGACGCGACGGAGAAGCCGAACGAACGGATCTTCGGGGGAATCGCCAGCGACAGTGATGCGAAGATCCCCGGCGCCACGATCGCGATCACGCCCGACACGATCACGTTCATGAGGACGGCGACGACGAGGTTGGGGGTGAGCGCGAAGATCGCGAACGCGACCGCGGCGATCACGCCGACCGCGGCGACGAACTTCAAGACCAGACCCGGGTCCTTGGCCATGAGCTTGGTGGCGAAGGGGATCCCGGCGAGCAGCCCGACGAACGCGGCGGGCTCGGCGAGCGCGGCGACGAACCCCCGTTCGGCCGGACCGAGGTTGAACACCTGCTCGTAGTAGAGCGACGTGAGGCTGGCGAGGCCGACGATCGCCATCGCGAGGAACGGCAAGGAGTAGAAGATGCGCCGGAGGGTCCGGACGCTCCACACGATCCGCCACGATTCCGCGAACGACGGCGGGATGTCTTCCGTGAGCATCGTGTCTTCGTTCGCCCCCATCATCTTGCGTTCCCAGTAGCCGCGGATCGGCTCCTTGAGCCGCAGTGCGAGCACGACGAAGACGAGAGTCGGGATCGTGAAGATGATGAACGGAGCCCGCCAGCCGAGCCACTCGCCGAGAAGTCCTCCGAGCAGCGGCCCCAGGAACAGTCCGAGCGCGTTGCCGGCCCGGTGCAGGGAGAACACCTTCGGCCGATCGGGGATGTCGTAGTAGTCGGCGAGTAGTGAGTTGTGCGTCGGGTCGACGACCGCCTTGCCGATGCCGGATCCGGCGCGGGCGATCCCCAACATCAACACGGTGGTGGCGAGGCCGGTCGTGAACGAGAACATCGCCCAGGCGAGGGCCCCGAGGGTCATGATCATGACCCGGTTCCGACGGTCGGCCTGGAAGCCGATCGGGACCGAGAGGAGGATCGCCGCGACCGAGGCGAGGCTGACGACGGTCAGGATCCCCGAGAAGCTCAGGCCGAAGCTGTCGCGGATGTTCGGGAGCAGGACGTCGAACGCGCGCCGGTCGAGCTCGTCGACCGTGTTGAGTCCGACCAGCACGAAGAGGGGGAAGAGCGGTTGGCCGCCTCCGATGTCGGCGAACCACTCCTTCCACCACGCCCGCTTCCAGACCGGCGCCACCTTCATGCCGGCGACCTTCACCGCCCCCACCCCCCAGGAGTTCGGCGCGTTCTGTTCCTCATAGGACCGAAACGCGCCCAACTCAGCAGGGTTGTCGGCAGGGTTGTCAGCAGGGTCGGGGTCGACGGCGCGCTCGTCACGGGAGGGTCTCGGGGATGTGGGCGTGTTCGGCGGCTTCCTCGGCAGCCTCGATCGCTGCTTGGGGAACGGGTGGCTCCTCGGCGCGCGCGTCGGCGACGAGACTCGGCACGAGCAGGTGTCGTCGGGCCGCGACGCGGCGGAGGAAGGCGTCGCGCACGTCGTAGAGCGCGGCTCCGATACCACCCGGGAAGATCATGAGGACGAGCAGGAGGCCGGCACCGGTCGCGAGGAACTGCCACTCCGCGGGCAGGAAGTACTGCGTGCCGCGCACGTAGAACGAACCGATGATCGCGCCCGGGACGGAGCCCAGGCCGCCGATCACGACCATGGAGAACACCTTCAGGCTCTCCTCGGGCGCATAGGCGTCGATGAGGAGTCCGGTCTGGTGGTGCACGAACAGCACGCCCGCGAACGCGGCGAGGAAGCCCGAGATCGCGAACGCAGCGAGTGTCGTGCGCGACGTGTTGACGCCGTAGCTCCGTGCCGCGCGCTCGTTCTCGCGGATGCCGATGAGCACCCGTCCGGTACGACTCCGACGGATGCCGCGCACCAGGACGAGCGCGATCCCGAGACCGGCGAGGCAGAGGAAGTAGTAGGCGGTCTCGCTCGAGATGTCGATCACCCCGAACAGGTCGGGCCGTTCGAGCCGCTGCGGCGGGAGCCACCCGCTCCAGAACTCACGGTTGAGGATGTAGCTCCAGGTGACGAGCCCGAACGCGAGCGTGGTGACCGCGAGGGTGAGTCCGCGTCGGCGCAGTGACGGGTAGCCGATCACGACCGCGACGATCGCACCGGCGGCCCCGCCCACGAGCAGGGCGATCGCCAGATCCAGGCCCTGTCTGGTCGTGATCGCGCCGCCTACCGCCGCACCGATCGCCACGAACGCCATCTGGCCGAGGCTGACCTGCCCGGCCCAACCGGTGAGCACGACGAGCGAGATCCCGACGATGCCGAAGATGAGGATGATCGCCGCGAGGTTGACCTGGCTCACCGAGAGCCACAACGGGAGGGTCAGCAGGAACAGCGTCACGAGCACGCCGAGGCCGATGCGCGCCCACCGGACCTCGGGGAGGCGGGCGAGCTCACGGGGGATCGGTCGGACCTCGCGCGCGGCCTGCCAGGTCGACACTGAGTCGGCATCGACCCGGTCCCCGCTCGGGCGTTGGGTCACCAGTAGCGCAACGAGGATGATCACGAAGAGGACGGCATCGTTGAACGGGGGTCGGTTGCCGGGCTGGAACGTCATCGCCTGGTCGATCACCCCGAGGCCGATCGCGGCGCAGGCGATCGTGGGGAAGCGCTCCATCCGACCGATCACCGCCGCAGCCAGCGCCTGGAGCAGGAAGCTCGGTCCCAGCACGCTCCCGATCGGGAGACCCACCGCGCCGGCGCGGAGGAACATGGCCACGAACGCGAGCACCGTCGCGATCACCCACACGTAGGTATGGAGGCGCTTCACCGGGATACCGAGGGTCGTGGCCCGGTCGGCGCGCTCGGCTGCGGCGCGTACTGCGATCCCCACGTTGGAACGACGGAGGAAGAGCGCAAGGGCGACGAAGACCACGGGGATCACGATCATCGTGATCACGTCGTTCGCGTTGAAGATCGTGCCGCCGATCGAGGCCCGGATCGTGAAGGGCGGTTCGATGCTCGGGGAGAGGGTGTCGTTGCCGAACCACCTCGGCAGGAACAGGCCGGCCCCCACGAGTACCTGTGCCAGCCCGATGGTGGCGACGGTGAGGATCAGCCGAGGGGCCCGGAAGAAGCGCCGGATGATGAGCGTCTCGACGATGACCCCGAGGAGGACCGCAGCGGCGAGGCCGACCGTGAACGCGAGGAAGTAGTTGAGGCCCGCGCTCGCGATGAGGAGCACCGCGAGGCTCGCGGGCACGGCGCCCAGGTCGCCCTGGGCGAAGTTGACGACGCGGTTGGCGCGGTAGACGAGCGCGATGCCCAGCGCGATCAGCGCGATGCGCCCGCCGACGAGCATGCCGTTGATGATGACGCCGAGCGGGGCCGGGATGGGCCAGACGAGCACGGCGAACGCGAGCAGGGCGATCGCGATCGCGAAGCCGCCGATGCGACGATTGTCGGCGTCTTCGACGACTCGACTCAGCAATCCCTGAGCGCTCCCGCTCGCGGTTTCGTCCGGCACTGCGCCCCCCGCGCTTCCTGCCCTAGCCCCGCCCGGCGATCTGCCGGAGTCGGTTCACGAATGCACCTCGGTGGCACGCGCCGCGACGAACGCAGCGACGACAGTGGCGAGTTCTTCGCCGCGGTCCTCTTGGAGGAAGTGGCCACCGCCCACGATCGTGGTGTGGGCCTGCCCGGCTGCGCCGGGGATCATTGCCTGCAGGTACCGGTCGCCCCCCGCCGTCACCGGATCGGAGTCGCTGAACGCCATGAGGAAGGGCTTGTTCCACGCCGCGAGGATCCGCCAGGCCTCCCGGTTGGCCTCCGCCGACGGATCGTCGGGTCGGGTGGGGACGAGGGTCGGGAACTGCCGCGCCCCCTCTTTGTAGGACTCGTCGGGGAACGGCGCGTCGTAGGCCGCGACGACCTCGGGGGCGAGCCCGTGGACCGTGCCTCCGGCGACGATCTTCCCGATGGGCATCTCCGGGACGTCCTGGGAGTAGCGCTGCCAGGCGAGGAAGGCGTCGCCGGGGTGCTTGTCGCCGGTGGGGAGGAACGTGTTGGCGGTCACGATCCGGTCGAAGCGGTCGGGAAACGCCGTCGCGAGTCGCAGGCCGATGAGGCCCCCCCAGTCCTGGGCGACGAGGGTGATGCGGCGGAGGTCGTTGGCCACCAGCCACGCGCTCATCCAGTCGACGTGGCGCTCGTAGGTGTGGTCGGTGCGCGAGGCGGGCTTGTCGGAGCGGCCGAAGCCGACGAGATCGGGTGCGACGCAGCGGTTCCCGGCCGTGACGAGCACGGGGATCATCGTGCGGTAGAGGTAGCTCCACGACGGTTCGCCGTGCAGGAGGAGCACCGGCGCTGCGTCGGGTGGCCCTTCGTCGACGTGGTGGATGCGCAGCGACACGCCGCTGTCGCCCGAGGGGACCTCGGTGTAGTGCGGCGCGAAGGCGTGGCCCGGGAGATCGCGGAAGCGGTCGTCGGGCGTGCGCAACACGTCCATCGTCAGTTGCTCCCGTCGGCGAGCAGAGCGGCGAAGGTCTCCCGCATCATGGTGCGGGCTTCGTCTTCGTCGAAGTGTTCGAGGTCGCGGGAC
>JBBRHS010000219.1:0-5287 GCA_038222385.1 Acidimicrobiia bacterium | reverse complement strand
AAGCGTTCGATCAACCTCGCGTTCGGCGGCGGCCCCCACCTGTGCCTCGGGATCAACCTCGCGCGCCTCGAACTACGCGTCGCGCTCGAGGAATGGCACCGCCGAATCCCCGAGTACGCGATCCCCGACGGCACCGTGATCGCGCACTCACCGGGGATCCGTCAGGCCGATCAGCTCCCACTCGTCTGGTAACCACGTCGTCGGGTCTCGCACCCGGCGCCTCCCGGCGCGCACGAGGCGACCTCAGTTGTCGGTTCGCTGTGACGCATCTCGACGCTCGGCCACCGGCGCGACGGCGGACCCCGATCCTGGCCGCGCGTGTTTGCGAGACAGCCGTAGGGGTACACATCCCGCATGATCGCCTTGCTACGGAGCCGTTGGATCTTGTTGACCGTGGTCGTGCCGTTCGGCGTCTGGATGCTCGACCGAGTCGGCGCGGCGATCGAGTCGCGCGCAGGTGAGAGCCGGACGACTCGTCTCCTGCGTTGGCCCCGCGCCGTGCGCACTGCACCTGCGCAGTAATTCTCAGGATCGTCGCGTGGCCCAACCGTCGACGTCGCTCAACGCGTCCACGTCTGGATCGCTGCCCGTCGGATCCGCGACGACGCTGAGCGAACCGTCGGTCTCCAGGACGACTGCCAGTACCTTCGACACGGACGATTGGCCGGCGGCGCGAACGGCCGCCCGGACCTCCTCGATGCGAACGCGCTCCCGACGGAGCATTGAATC
Organism: Acidimicrobiia bacterium; assembly: GCA_038222385.1. Taxonomy (GTDB): domain Bacteria; phylum Actinomycetota; class Acidimicrobiia; order IMCC26256; family JANYLB01; genus JANYLB01. The sequence continues at coordinate 4,558 of JBBRHS010000219.1, read as the reverse complement.
GTTCACGGCTCCTCGACACACCAGGGCCGTCGGTCGGGCTGTCACAGCTCGGGAGACGAGCTCAAATCGTGACGAGCTCCACGCGAGCACTCCCTGAAGGGCTGCGAGCGCGGCGAATGCGACGGCGCCGTCCAACAACGGGACGGATCGATCGAGCAAGACCGACGCGAAGACGGAACCGAAGGCGACGGTGATCGTCAGGCCGTACGCCGTCATCTTCGCGAGGGTGCGCTTGCCGGCGACCCGGAGGACAATGAGGAGTATGACGAACGCGATCGGTGTCGCGACCAATGTCGCCAACCACGATGGCCACGACGCGGGGAGCGCGGTCACCGATTCGTCTCCGGCTCGATTCGGCCCCGTGTCCAAGACGCAGAGCGGTCCCGTGCTGCGGCGACGGTCGCGCTCAGAATCGTTCGGCCGGCCGTCGGCAGGGTCTTCAGGAAGCTCGGGTCGAGGAACCCTCCCACCTGGTCGTCGAAGCTGCCGTGAGCCCCCGCTTCGCATTCGTCGTCGGCCGCTCCCCGCTGCTCTTCGGCGGCCGACTCGGCAGCGAGAGCTATGGCTGTCGCCCGTCCGACTCCCGCCGACGCGCCGGAGACGACCGCTACCCGTTGCTGCGACATGACTCCTCCCGGATTGGTTGACCTTCGAGCCGGAATGACTTCTCGCCCTCACCTACCCCGTTGCACCCGATCCTCACCGACTGACCGGGAGTTTACGAGACGGAGCGAAATGGGCCGACGACGCGTTCCACTGCCCTCTGGACGAGGGTTCGGTGTCGCCAACGGCTCGGGTTGAGCATCACGCTGCGTTCGAGGTCGGATTCGAACTGGTTGTCCAACTCGTCAACAAGGCCTGAATCCATGACGACAAGGTTGATCTCGTCGTCGAAGGCGACGGAGCGCGCGTTGAAGTTTGCGGACCCGACCGTTGCGGCGTATCCGTCGACGGTGATGATCTTCGCGTGCAGCATCGATGGCTGGAAGGTTGCGACTCGGATGCCGTGCTCCAACAGGGTGGCGTAGGTGGATTCGGCAGCGATCTGCACGAAGCGTTGGTCGGCGTGTGGTCCGGGCAAGAGGATCTGCACGTCGACGCCGCGATCGGCCGCTGCGCAGAGCCGTTCGATGAGATCTTCGTCGGGCACGAAATACGCGGTGGTGATGCGAAGTCGTTCGGTCGCGAGTTGGAGCAGGCACCGGAAGAGCAAAGCGACGTCGCTCTGCCCGATGCGCACCACCGAGAACACGGGCTATCGGGGTGCGCGGGACATCTCCCGAGGGACGTCACGACAATGCAGGAACTGCGCCTCGTCCAAGACTTCGAGGGACAGAGCACCTGGGCGATCGGCCTCGATCGACGCCGCGACTTCCGCGCGTTCACGCTCGCCGGCCCCTCGCGGCTCGTCTTCGACATCCAACGGTCGCCGTGAGCACTCGCCCGCCGAGTTCGAGGTCGCGGATCCCACACTTGTGGTGATGGGCAGTGCCGATCCGGGATTTTCGTGATCCCGCGGCAGAGGCGCAGTGGATCGCGAAGCGGTTGCGCAGTCGAGGGGCGTCGGTGTCGGTGGTGGACGCTGGCAGCCAGCTGGAGTTCGACAGTTCGGCCGGTGGCGTTCGGCCGCCGTCAGCGCCAGCGTGCTCATCTCCGCCGGTTCGGCGATCACGTACCTGGTGCAGCGCCTCCGGCACCGATGCGTTTCTCGACCTCTGCCGTCCCGACACCTGGCATGAGAAACCGCCGAGCGGGTACGCCGTCAACGAGACATCCGCGCGTCGTTCTACGCGCTGTGGGTTTGGTGCACCGAACGACCGGGCAACGTCGATTGATAGGGAAAAGGTCCGAAGCCGAGAGGTCGCATACGTCCCCTCCGAGACAGAGAGGCATCATGGCCGATAGCTCCATCACCACCACGAAGTCCGAGACCGGCGATCAGAAGTCAGGGAGCCAGGTCGAACCGCAGCGTGACGGCAACCAGCTCGTCAGCGAACACGGCAAGACGTCGATCGCCGACTCGGTGGTCACCAAGATCGCCGGTGTCGCGACCCGCGAGATCAGCGGCGTCCACGACATGGGCACCGGTGCCTCCCGCATGTTCGGAGTCATCAGGGAGAAGATGCCCGTCGGCTCCGACACGCCGAGCGCGAGCCGTGGGGTGAGCGTCGAGGTCGGCGAGCGCCAGGCGGCCGTCGATCTCGATGTCGTCATCGACTACGGCGTCTCGATCGTCGATGTCGCCGAGTCGATTCGCGGCAACGTCATCCGACGAGTCGAGACCATGACAGGCCTCGAGGTCACCGAGGTCAACATCTCGATCGACGACGTCTGGCTCGGCGAAGACGAAGACGAAGAGCCCCGGGTCCAGTGACCCCGCCGGATCCCGACGTGATCGCTGCGGCAGTCGAGGGCTGCGCATCGGTCGCCGCGCTGTCCGGTGGCCCGTCCGGCACGGTCGCCACGTACCTTCCGGGCCGCCGGGTGACGGGCGTGCGCATCCTCGAAGCTGCCGTCGAGGTCCATGTCGTCGGAGCGTGGGGCACGACGGTCGTCGACCTCGCGGCGGAGATCCGAAGTGCTCTCCTCCCGCTCCTCGATGTCCAGACGGTCGAAGTGGTGGTCGAGGATCTCTCCGATCCGTCGCCAGCCCGCCTCGCAACCGAGGTCGCGTGAGCCCTTATCGGGTACTCGGAGTCAGCCCTGGCGACAGCGAAGCGACGATTCGCGCCGCGTACCGACGCTTCGTCCTCGCCCATCATCCCGACCGCGGTGGCGACCCAGCCAGTCTCCGAGAAGGCGTCGACGCCTTCCGGCAACTGGTCGGTCAGCCGGTGAACGTACCGGGAACCATCGAGATCCACCACCGAAGCTTCTTCATCGGGCTCGCCCGCTGGTGGGAGCGACGCCACCGTCCTCCGCGCGTCATCTGAACCGAAAACGTCAGGAGCAACCATGTCGCAAACCACCGTCGGACTCTTCGTGGGACTCATTCTCGGCCTCGCGCTCATCTTCGGCAGCTTCGGCGACATGCTCGTCGTCGCCTTGTTCGGAGCGATCGGTGTCGTCGTCGTCAAGGTGATCGAAGGCGATCTCGACCTCGGCGAGCTCACCAACCGCCAACGCGGTCGGAACCGATGACCACGACGGCAGGGCCTTCAGCCGCGGAGGCGCTCCAGGCGCCCCGCGGCGTCACCGACATCGCCGACAGAGTCGTGGAGAAGATTGCCGGCCGAGCTGCGAGCGAGATCCGACACGTGCAGCCGCCGCCGGCAAAGGGTCTGTCGCGGCTCTCCGGCGCGGCGGACCAGCCGACGGTCGATGCCCACGTCGACGGCGCGAGCGTGCGCCTCGACGTCCGCCTGGCGGTCACCTACCCCACCGCGGTGCACGTCGTCGCACGGCAGGTGCAGCTCACCGTACGTGATCGAGTGGAGGCGCTGACCGGCCTCGACGTCGCCGCGGTCCGGGTCGACGTCACCGCAACACCAACGCACGGGCCTCGACGCTCGCGCGTGGTCTGAGGACGACGGTCGCCATGCGCACAGCAGATCGTGTGCTCTCAGCGGTGTTCGGTCTCGCCCTCTTCGTCGGAGGGCTCGTCATCGCGGTCGAGATCGCCGTCGGGTTCGTCGGCGGAGACCCCTGGATCCTGCCCTCTCGGGAGTGGTACCGAGATGCTCGCAGCAACGCCTGGAACAGCGGGGGCGTGCGTGGCATCCTCATCGTCGTGGCGGCTCTCGGGCTCGTCCTGCTCGTCCTCCAACTCGTTCGCCGTCTCCCGACGATGCTCCCGCTCGAGTCGGTCTCCGACGTCGGCTACGCCGTCCGACGACGCAGCTTGCAGCGGTCGCTGGTCAGAACCGCGAACCTGGTCGATGGTGTCGAACGCGCGAAGGTGCGCGTCGGCAAGAAGACGATTCGGGTTCGGGCGAGCAGCCATCGGCGCATCGCCGGCGAGTTGCAACCGTCGGTCGAGTCCGCGCTCCGCGCACGGGTCGACGATCTCGGCCTCGAAAGCACACCCAGGCTGAAGGTCGATCTGCGGACCCGGGGAGGGAACTCGTGAAGCGACCCGACCGCCTCAACCGCGCGCTCCTGACGCTCCTGGGGGTCGTGCTGCTCGCCGCAGGTACGTACGGCCTCGTCCGGAGTTACGGCGGACTCGGCGAGCGCGACGAAGCCGAGCCCTTCCTCCTCGACGACGTTCGGACCTTCGTCGGCCGCAACCACGACTGGTTCTGGCCCGTAGCGTTCGTCGCGGCGCTCGTGGTCGCCTATCTCGGATACCGCTGGTTGCGCGCGCAACTCGTTCCGAAGCGCGAGCCGTCGAGACTTCGCGTCACCGACGGCGAGGACGAGCTCGTCGTGGACTCGTCGACGCTCGACGACGCAGTCGCCGACGACCTCGAGCGCAGTGCCTCCATCGCCGACGCGGGAGCCCGGTTCACGCACCTCGACGATGAGCCCGAGCTGCACCTCGAAGTCGGTGTGGTCGAGGGCGCGCCACTCTCGGAAGTCCGCCAGTACATCGAAGGCCCCGTGCTCGAGCGGGCCC
>JBBRHS010000218.1:0-5297 GCA_038222385.1 Acidimicrobiia bacterium | reverse complement strand
CCCTCCGCTCTCGTGCCCGGCCGGCTCTGGGCAGGAACGGTCGGCGAACGAGGTATCGGAACTCCGCGCGCCTTTGCGCGAGCTCCGTGACCTGCTCTGGCCTGCCGGGAGGAACCTGTCGGAACGGCTCGACGCCGACGCCGACGTCCCCCTACGCGAGGCCCAGATCGTTCACGATCCCGGCCATGAGCTCGCCCGCCTCGGTCGGATTGAGGCCGACCGACACCCCGGCTTCGCGCAGCGCGTCCATCTTCGCCTGCGCGGTGCCCTTCGAGCCGGAGATGATCGCGCCGGCGTGACCCATCTTCTTGCCGGGCGGAGCAGTCACACCGGCGACGTACGACACGACCGGCTTCGACACGCTCTCGGCGATGAACGCCGCGGCCTCTTCCTCCGCGGACCCACCGATCTCGCCGATCATCATCACGGCCTTGGTGTCGTCGTCGGCCTCGAACGCCCGGAGGCAGTCGATGAAGCTGGTGCCCGGGACAGGATCGCCGCCGATACCCACACACGTGGTGACGCCGATGTCCTTCTGCTGCAGCTCGTAGAGCGCCTGGTAGGTGAGCGTCCCCGAGCGGCTGACGATGCCGACCGGTCCACCCGCCTTGGCGATGTGTCCTGCGGTGATTCCGATGTTGGCCTTGCCGGGGCTGATGATCCCCGGACAGTTGGGGCCGAGCAGCTGCACGTTCGGGAAGTCGCGCTTCAGCTCGTTGTAGAACCACGCTTCGTCGTGCGCGGGCACGCCCTCGGTGATCACCACGATGAACTCCACGCCCCCGCGTGCCGCGTCGAGCACGGCGTCCTTCACGCCCGGGGCGGGGATGAACACGCACGAAGCGGTCGCGCCCGTCGCCTGCACCGCGTCGGCGACGCCGGCGAAGATGGGGATCCCCTCGACATCGGTGCCGGCCTTCTTCGGGTTGGTCCCGGCCACGACCTGGGTGCCGTACTCCTTGTTCAACAGACCGTAGAAGCGGCCCTGCGAACCGGTGAGGCCCTGGTACACGACCTTGGTGGTCTCGTCGACGAAGATGCTCACGGTTACTGCCCTCCTGGGCCTGCGGCCCGGGCCGGGCGGCCCCGCTCGGCCATTCGAGTCGAATGCGTCGGTGTGAAGGCCTCGCTCACGCTGCTCCTCCAGCGAGCTCGACGGCAGTGCGCGCCGCGTCGAGCATGGTGGGCTGCAACTGCAACCGGTCGGAAAGATGGGACTGCAGGATCGCCCGGCCCTCGTCGGCATTGGTGCCGTCGAGCCGGATCACGATCGGCGAGTCGATCGCGACGCGCTCGAGCGCCTGCACGATCCCGTTCGCGACCTCTTCACCCTTGGTGATCCCACCGAAGATGTTGATGAGGATCGAGCGGACGTTGGGGTCGTTGTTGATGACCTCGAGCGCCCCCGCCATGACGTCGGCGTTGGCGCCGCCGCCGATGTCGAGGAAGTTCGCGGGCTTGCCGCCGACCTGGTTGACGATGTCGACGGTGCTCATCGCGAGCCCGGCGCCGTTGGCGATCACACCGACGAACCCGTCGAGACCCACGTACTGCAGGCCCTTGTCGTGAGCGGCCTGCTCACGTTCGTCGCGCACCTGGATCGCGTCGTACTGTTCGTACTCGGGATGACGGAACACCGCGTTGTCGTCGAGTGTGACCTTCGCGTCGAGCGCGTGCACCCGACCGTCGGGCGTGAGGATCAAGGGGTTGATCTCACAGAGGTCGGCGTCGGCCTCGGTGTAGGCGGTGTACAGCTTCATGAGGATCTCGACGGCACCCTCGGTGGCTGCCGGATCGAGCTCTGCGGCCTCGACCCACGACCGGCACGCGCCCTCGGAGAGCCCGTCGACCGGGTTGACGTGGATGCGCGCGATGGCGTCGGGGTTCTCGTCGGCGACCGTCTCGATCTCGACTCCACCCTGAGCGGAGAGCATGCCGAGGTGCAGCTTCGCGCCCCGGTCGAGGGTGAACGACGCGTAGTACTCCTCGGCGATGTCGCTCGCCTTCTCGATCCACACGACGTCGACGCGGTGACCCTTGATGTCCATCCCGATGATGTTCGACGCGTGCTCGCGCACCTCGTCGACGTTCGACGCGAGCTTCACGCCGCCGGCCTTGCCGCGTCCGCCCACGAGCACCTGAGCCTTCACGACCACCGGGTACCCGACCGCTTCCGCGCCGGCGACGGCTTCGTCGACGGTCGTGACCGCGGAACCAGCCGAGACCGGGATCCCGTACTGCGCGAACAGTTGCTTGCCTTGGTACTCGAGTAGGTCCACGGTGCTCCTGGTCTCCGGTGAAGGGATTCGGGGAAAGAACTAGCGCGCCGGCTGGGTCTCCCGGGCATCGAGCGCCTCGGTGAGCCACTCGGAGATGGTCCCGAGGGGAGTCCCGGGAGTGAAGAGCCGGGCGACGCCGGCCGCCTGGAGCGCCTCGATGTCGGCCTCGGGGATGATCCCACCACCGAACACGATCACGTCGTCGAGGCCCCGTTCGGCCAGGAGGGCGATCACCTTCGGGAAGAGGGTCATGTGCGCCCCCGAGAGCAACGAGATGCCCACGGCGTCGGCGTCTTCTTGGAGCGCGGTCGCCGCGATCTGCTCCGGCGTCTGGAACAGGCCGGTGTAGATCACCTCGAACCCGCCGTCGCGCAGGGCCCGTGCGATCACCTTCGCGCCGCGATCGTGCCCGTCGAGGCCGGGCTTGGCGATGACCACGCGGTAACGCCGCTCCATGGCGGGCTCTCTCCAGATCGGGGCTGCGCTTCGGGGTCGGGGGGCCGGGGCCGCGTACGCTCGCGCCGGCGCGAGAACGATAGTCACGCTGGTCAGCCGACGAGAAATGACGAGAAGAGACCATGACCACCGAGCCGCCCGCCGAGCCCGGCGCCAACGCCAAGCCGAGATGGTCGTCGACGCCTCTCCTCGTGATCACGGCTGCGCTCGCGATCGGTGCCGGCCTGATCATCGCGGCGCTGCTCCTCGTCGCGACCGGCCAGAGCGGCGACGTCCCGAAGGGACCGTTCCCTCTCGGCTCGACCGCAGGCCTGCGCGAAGAGGTGGAGAAGAGCCCCGTCTACATCGCCGACCCGACCGGTGGCGACGGGTTGTGGCTCGAGTTGCAGGGCAAGCAGCTCGTTGCCTTGTCGGTGGTACCCCCCGGCAGCCCGAGCAGCTGCACCGTTCGCTGGCGCGACTCCGTCGACGCGTACGAAGACTGCGACGGCAAGCGGTACCAAGGCGACCAGCTGGCCACGTATCCCCTCGAGCAGCGCGAGGGCTCCCTCTACGTCGACACCCGCCGCGCCGATCCGCCCGGCTGAGCCGCCCGACTAGAGCTTCTTGAGCGGCGCCCACGCGAGGAGCAACCGCTTCTCGCCGACATCGCGGAACCGGACGATGGCCTCGGCCTTGTCGCCCTGGCCGATCACGTCGGTGATCACTCCCTCACCGAACTTGTCGTGGCCGACATCGTCGCCGACCCGCAGGCCGAGCTGTTCAGCTCCGTTCGCGCCGGTGGGTTGCGATGCCTGGCGCACCGCCGCGGTGACGACCGCCTCGCGGTGCCCGCCGAGCCCCGACCGCGACGAGCGCCGCTCCTCACCGATCGCACGCACCAGCTCCTCGGGGATCTCGCGGAGGAACCGACTCGGCGGGTAGTACTCCGTCGCGCCGAACAAGCTGCGGCACCACGCGTGGCAGAGGTACAGCCGCTCGCGGGCCCGGGTGATGCCGACGTAGCAGAGGCGGCGTTCCTCCTCGAGCTCGTCGGGTTCGCCGAGGCTGCGCGAGTGCGGGAACACACCATCTTCCATCCCGGTGAGGAACACCACCGGGAACTCCAGACCCTTCGCGGTGTGGAGCGTCATCAGCGTGACCGCCGAGTTGTCGGCGCCGGCTTCGCCGTCGAGATCGGTGACGAGGGAGATGCCTTCGAGGAACGCCTGGATCCGTCCGACGCCGCTCGGTGGCGGAGCGTCGGCCGCGTCGGTCCCGGCGATGGCGGCGAGGCCCGACGCCGGAACCGACGCCCGCTGCTGGTCCTCGAGCTGCTCGTCGAACTGGGTGGCGACGCCGATGAGCTCCTGGAGGTTCTCGATCCGGCCCTGCGCCTCGATCGACCGCTCCACTTCGAGCTCGGCGAGGTAGCCGGTGCGTTGGAGCATCGCGTCGAGCGTCGGCCCGACCCCCTGGCCGGCCTCCGCCTCGAGCCCGGCGACCACCTCGAGCAGTTCGCGGATGCCGCCGAGTGCCTTGCCGTTGACGCCCGCCGCGGCGGCCGAGGCCAGCGCGTCGCGGAACGGTACCCCGGCCCCCTGGGCGTAGGCATCGATCTTGCGCACCGAGGTGTCGCCGACGCCGCGACGCGGCGTGTTGACGATCCGCTTCCAACTCACCTCGTCGTCGGGGTTCACGATCGCGCGCAGGTACGCGAGCGCGTCCTTCACCTCGCGGCGGTCGTAGAACTTGGTGCCACCGATGACGCGGTACGGCATCCCGGCGCGCACGAGTGACTCTTCGATCACGCGGCTCTGCGCGTTGGTCCGATAGAAGACGGCCATGTCGTCGAACCGGTGACCTTCGGAGTCGGTGAGGCGGTCGATCTCGTTCACGATGAACGCGGCTTCGTCGTGTTCGTCTTCGGCCTGGTAGCGCGTCAGCAGCTCGCCACCGATCTGGTCGGTCCAGAGATGCTTCGGCCGTCGCGCCGCGGTGTTCGCGATCACCGCGTTGGCGGCATCGAGGATCCGTTGCGTGGAGCGGTAGTTCTGCTCCATCACGATCACACTCGCGTCGGGGAACGCCTCCTCGAACCGCATGAGGTTCCGGAAATCCGCCCCGCGGAACTTGTAGACGCTGTTGTGGGTGACGATGCCACCGGCGACGAAGTTGTGGGTCTGCTCAACGTCGAGGTCGAACACGGGTCCATCGATCGGAGCGGATTCCACGGAGGTGACGACGTCGAAGCCGCCGTCTTCGCCGACCATCACCATCCCCGGGCGCACCGACGACGCCGGGAGGAACGGCAACGTGTTCTGGGTGGGGTTCCCGTCATCGCCGTTCGCCGCGAGCCGTGCGACGTAGCGGACCGAGACGTCGAGAGCACCCTGGATCCGCTGCACCGTTGCCGCGATGACCTCGAGATCGGCGTTCGCGGTCTCGAATCGCCAGCCGTCGGACCCCTTGCGCGCGGGCCGAACCGAGAGCCCGAGGTCCTCGAGCACCCGACGACCTTCGTCGTCGCTGCCGAACAGGGCGATCCGGTGCATGGTCGAAGCATCCTGGGAGTCGTCACAG
>JBBRHS010000217.1:0-5301 GCA_038222385.1 Acidimicrobiia bacterium | reverse complement strand
CACCGGTACGTCGACCACCGGTTCGAGCGAGGCCGCGATGCTCGCGGGCATGGCGCTCAAGTGGCGCTGGAAGGCCAAGCAGGAAGAGGCCGGCAAATCGACCGCCAAGCCGAACATGGTCATGGGCTCGAACGTGCAGGTGTGTTGGGAAAAGTTCTGCCGCTACTGGGAGGTCGAACCCCGCCTCGTGCCGATGGAGGGCGACCGCTACCACATGACGGCCGAACCGATGCTTCCCTTCGTCGACGAGAACACCATCGGCGTCATCCCGGTGCTCGGCTCGACGTTCGACGGGAGCTACGAACCGGTCGCCGAGATCTGCGCCGCGCTCGACAAGCTGCAGCAGGACACCGGCCTCGACATCCCCGTCCACGTCGACGGTGCTTCGGGCGGGTTCGTCGCCCCGTTCATCGACCCCGATCTGGAATGGGACTTCCGCCTGCCGCGCGTGCAGTCGATCAACGCGTCGGGCCACAAGTACGGGCTCGTCTACCCCGGCGTCGGCTGGGTCATCTGGCGCAACCCCGAAGCGCTCCCCGAGGAGCTCGTGTTCAACGTGAACTACCTCGGTGGCAACATGCCGACGTTTGCGCTGAACTTCTCACGACCCGGCAGCCAGATCATCGCGCAGTACTACAACTTCATCCGCCTCGGCTTCGACGGGTATCAGCGCGTGCAGCAGGCGGCGCGAGACATCGCGACCACGCTGTCGGGACACATCGCCGAGCTCGACCACTTCGATCTCATCACCGACGGCAGCGAGCTCCCGGTGTTCGCGTTCCGGCTGTCCGACAAGGTGAAGAACTACACCGTCTTCCACGTCACCGAGTTGATGCGCGAACGCGGGTGGCTGCTGCCGGCCTACACGTTCCCGGAGAACCGTGAGGACCTCGCTGCGATCCGCGTCGTGGTGCGCAACGGGTTCACCCGCGATCTCGGCGAGCTGCTGCTCATCGACCTCAAGCGGGCCGTCACCTACCTCGACCGCCTCGACGACCCACTCCCTCCCTTGGCCAGCCAAAGCTTCAGCCACTGATCTGGTCGAATCCGCTGCGGCGGCTCGATCGCTCACTCGCTGAAGTGCTCTTCGGGGACGTCCGCCGCCTCCGCTGCTTCTCCTGTCTCGATGGTCGAATCCGCTGCGGCAGCTCGATCGCTCACTCGCTGAAGTGCTCTTCGGGGACGTCCGCCGCCTCCGCTGCTTCTCCTGACCAAGATTCAGGCGTGGTTGGGCGGGATGCGGTCGGCCCAGGGCTGGGCGGCCTCGAGCTGCGCGGCGACGCGGATGAGCAGGTCTTCGCGACCGAAGGCGCCGACGAGTTGCACGCCGATGGGCAGACCGTCGGACGTCCAGTGCATCGGGAGTGAGATCGCGGGCTGACCGCTCACGTTGAACTGCGCGGTGTACGGCACGAAGTCGGCCGAGCGCAGGAACCCTCCGAGTGGGTTGTCAGGAGTGGAATCGAACGTGCCGTGCGCCACCGGCCGCTCCCCCAGGGTGGGCGTGAGCAGGAGGTCGAACCCGTCGGCCCACCACTGCGCAGCCTCCCGGTTCGCCTGACCGGCCGCACCGACCGCTTCGATGAGCTGCGCGGCGGTGACCGTCCGGCCCATCTCGGCGAGGGCCCAGGTGAGGATCTCCACGTCGTCGGCGGTGATCGGGCGCCCGATCTTCTTCGCCCAGCCGTCGAGCGCGGCGCCGCAGTCGGCTGCCCACACCGCGCCGAACTGCATGATCAGCTCTTCGTTGTCGAACCCGGCCGGGCTCGATGCCTCGACGTGGTGGCCGAGCGACTCGAGCAACTTCGCGGTGCCCTCCGCGGCCGCCACACACTCGGGATCGATGGCCGCCGCGCCGATCGGGTTGTGCGTGAGCACGCCGATCTTGAGCCGACCGGGATCGGCGCCGACCTCCTCTACGTACGGGCGTGCCGGCGCGGGCGCGTGCGTCGGGTCACCCGGGAACGGGCCGGAGATCGCGTCGAGCACCGCGGCGGTGTCGCGCACGCTGCGCGACAGGCAGCCCTCGACGATGAGGAAGCTGGAGATCTCGTCGATCACCGGCCCGACCGACGTGCGACCGCGCGTGGGCTTGAGTCCGACGAGGCCACAACAGCTCGCGGGGATGCGGATCGACCCGCCGCCGTCGTTGCCGTGCGCGACCGGCACCATGCCGCTCGCGACCGCGGCGGCCGAACCGCCCGACGACCCACCGGTCGTCCGACCGAGCATCCACGGGTTGTGCGTCGGGCCGTACGCGACCGGTTCGGTGGTCGGGACCAGTCCCTGCTCCGGCGTGTTGGTGCGCCCGAGGGGGACGAACCCCGCTGCGAGGTACTGCTTCGTGAGGTTGTCGGTGTGGGTCGCCCGGTAGCCCGCCTCCTTCGCGACCCGCATCCCCTCGCCGTACGGCTCACCCTCCTGCGCGCACATCAGGTCCTTGAACAGCGTGGGCACGCCGCGGAACGGGCCGTCGGGCAGCACTCCTGCGGCTTCGGCCCGCGCCTTGTCGAACCGCTCGTGGATCACGGCGTTGATGTCGCCGTTCAGCTTCTCGATGCGGTTGATCGCGGCGTCGACCAGTTCGAGGGGACTGGCTTCACCCGTACGGACGAGTTCGGCCTGGGCGGTGGCGTCGAGGAACGCGAGATCGGTCATGGAGCCAGACGGTATCGGGGCCCGGCCGGTCTGTCGTGCGGCAGGTCCTTCGTGCGGCTGGTCCTTCGTGCGGGCGGGCCTACCAGCCGCGGAGGTCGACCGCCCAGGTCTCGAGGACCCGGCCGGCGGGGTCGGCGAGGTGCATCCGCTCGTGGTAGGCGACCGTCGGGTCGACGTGGGCGGGCCAGATTCGGACGTGCTCACCGACTCCGGGTCGGTCGGTGCCGCCAGCCGGGGAGTCCGTAGCCGGTTGGAACGTGATGTGCTCGTCGGAGCAGAAGAGCACCTCGGCGTAGTCGATGCTCGGGTTGCCGTGGTCCATGCCGAGCGCTTTGAGGCCGCAGTCGGCGACGATCCAGCCCTTCGTCGACACCGAGATCACCGTCGCCTGCACGTGGAGCGCCCGCCGGAACGGGAGCCCGAGCTTGCCGTAGGCGGTGTCCATCAGCGCGTAGGAGCCCGCCTGGATCTCGGTGCACCAGGTGTTCAGGTCGAACGTTCCCGTTCCGCCGCCCGACACGAGGTCGCCACCGACGATCTCGTGCGCGCGCAGCAGCTTGGTCATCGAGCGCTCGGTCTGCTCGGCGCGCCAGGCGCGGTCTTCGTTGCCGACGACGTGACCCTCGTAGCCCATCACCCCGCGTACCTCGAGGTCGCGAGCGCGGGCGGCGTCGGCGATCCGGCCGGCATCTTCGGCCAGGCAGCCGCACCGGGGGAGTCCGACGTCGACGTCGACGACCACTTCCTTGATTCCCGCGTTCGCTGCTGCGTCGACGGTGGCTTCGGAGTCGACCGCGACGGTGACGCGCGCGTCGGCGTCGGCCATCGCGCGGAGGCGATCCGCGTCGACGGTCTCGTTGGCGAGGAGCAGGTCGTCGCCGAGCCCCGCTGCGGCCATGCCGACGACCTCGCGCGGAGTCGCGCAGGTGAACCCGGTGTGGCCGAGCGCGTGTTGGCGCCGCGCGAGTGCCGTCGTCTTGTGGGCCTTGACGTGAGGACGACAGGTGACCCCCGGGAGCGCCGCGGCCATGGTCGCGAGGTTGTGCTCGAGCGCGTCGGCGTCGACGACGAGCGCCGGGGTAGGGAGCGCAGCCACGGTCTCGGGGTTCGAGGTCATCGACGTGGGAGCATGGCACGCACATGGCCACTCCCGTCGAGGAACGTCCACCGGTCACCGAACCGATCCACACCGTGGATCTCCCCGCGGGTCCGCAGCGCGACTCGATGATCTCCGCGACCCTCTGGGTGGAGGCGCCGCCCGAGCTGCTCGGGCTGGGGGCCGATCTCGGCCACGAGCTCGCCGCCTACATCCGCCGCATCGGTCGGTTCCTGCTCTGGCGTTCGGGCCCCGCTGTCGATGGCGACTCCCGCTACCTCGCCCTCGCCGCCGACGACCTCACCGAGCAGTACACCTACCGCCTCTTCCCCGACGGCAGCGGCGAAGGCGCTGGCCCCGACGGCCTCCCCCAGACCCGCTTCCGTACCTGGAAAGAATCGTTGCGGGACGGATAGCCAAATTTCGTCCGTGAGCTTCCCCCGGCGCGGCGGACGGGTTGGGTGTGGGGTGGTGACTGCCGGGTGGTGTGATACCACTCGGGATCGTTGAGGCGCTGAGAACGCCGCTGAGGGGTCGTGATCGCGTCGATCATGCGGCGACGGAGTCAGCCGCTCGAGACCGCGTCAACACCGGGCTCGACGCTGCTCTTGGATCGTTACCTCGCAGGGCTTCACGCCCTGTGCGATCGACACAAAGGCCGACCGTCTTGGTTTTCGTCGCGTTCTAGCGGGTAACAGAGGCATGTCCGTCACCGCGGGCGCAACCTACGAACAGGAGACCACATGATGTCAGCCAGGAAGTCCTTAGCCGTCTTCGGCATGGTCGCGGCGCTCGCTGCGGCAGGCGCCGCACCGGCCGCGGCTCACGGAAACGGAAACGGCAACGGCAACGGCAACGGCAACGGCAACGGCAACGGCCGGCGTACGACGGTCTACCGGGCGGAGCTCCACTCGCTGAACGACTCCGGGGCAACCGGCGTTGCGAATCTTCGCCTGCGGGGCAACACCCTGCACATCCGCATCAACGCTCGGGGGTTGGTGCCGGACCAGCCGCACGCCCAGCACATCCATGGGCTCGGCAACAGCGAATGCCCCACGATGGCCGCTGCGGGTGGCGACGGACTCCTCACGACTGCCGAGGGTTTGCCGTTCTACGGTGAGATCGCTGTGTCGCTCACGACGAGCGGCGGCACCTCGCCGGCGCAGGGTCTCGACCTTGCGATCATGCCGGTCGCCGATGCCCGCGGCGAGATCCACTACCGCCGCACGATCGAACTGCCCGCGAACGTCGCCTCCGAGCTCGACGGCTTCCAGATCGTTCAGCACGGCATCGACCGTAACGGCAACGGTGAGTACGACTTCTCCCTCGGAGCCAGCGAACTGGATCCGGCCCTGCCCCAGGAAGGCACCGCACCAGCGAACTGCGGCACCATCGGCTGGCTGGGCCACAGCCGCGGCTGAGCCAGTCGAGCCGCAGAGACCAGCTCGACTCAGGATCCGACCTGACATTCGTGGTGGGGGCGGGGCCGCCACCGCCGGCGGGCGGCCCCACCCACCCCGCCGCGGCGCCCCCCCCCCCCCCCAGGA
>JBBRHS010000216.1:0-5308 GCA_038222385.1 Acidimicrobiia bacterium | reverse complement strand
CGAGGACGCGAAGGAGCTCCAGCTCCGCCAGGAGCACGTGCTCGCACTCGAGTCGCGCCCCTCGAACATCGAGGGTCGCGGTCAGGTCACCATCCGCGACCTCGTCCGCAACGCACTGCGCATGCGGCCCGACCGCATCGTCGTCGGTGAGGTCCGTGGCGCGGAGACGCTCGACATGCTCCAGGCCATGAACACCGGTCACGAGGGCTCGATCACCACCGTGCACGCCAACACCCCGCGTGACGCACTGGCTCGGCTCGAGACGATGACCCTGATGGCCGGCCTCGACCTGCCGTTGCGGGCGATCCGGGAGCAGGTCGCGTCGGCGCTCGACGTGGTCGTGCACCTCGTGCGGTTGCGTGACGGCACCCGTCGGGTCAGCCAGGTGAGTGAAGTCGTCGGCATGGAAGGCGACGTGATCGTCCTCCAGGACATCTTCCTCTTCGACTACGGCATGGGTGTCGACGCCGAGGGTCAGGTGCTGGGTCACCTCAAGAGCACCGGCATCCGCCCGAAGTTCTCGGAGCGGCTCGAGGACCACGGCATCGGTCTCGACGCCGAGCTCTTCCGTCAGCAGGCGTTCGCCCGCAAGGTGGTGGGACTCCGATGATCATCCTGCTCGCCGTCGGCGTCGCCGCGGCGTTCGGACTCCTCGCGTTCGTGCTGCTGTACGTGTTCGCGAACGACGACGCCGACGTCCAGAGCCGGCTCAACGACTACGCCGAGGACGCTTCGGCCACCGCGGAACGCGCCGACGGCACCACTGTCCTCGCCGAGACCAAGGTGCTCCAGGACGCGGTGCACCTGACCGAGCGGTTCGCGCCGAAGGGCGCGCTCGCCAAGGTCGAGCACATGCTCGAGCAGGCGGACCTTCCGCTCCGTCCCGCCGAGGTGCTCTTCTTCTGGGGGGCGTCGCTCTTCATCGCTGCGATCTTCGGCGTCCTCGCCGGGGGCGTCGGGTTCGCCATGATGCTCACCGGGGTCCTCGCGGTCGCGCCGGCGTTCATCGTCATGCGCAAGCGGACCAAGCGACTCAAGGCGTTCAGTGAGTCACTGCCCGACATGCTCCAGCTGCTGGCCGGCTCGATGCGGGCCGGGTTCTCACTCGTCCAGGGAGTCGGAGCGGTCGCCCAGGAGGCAGCCGAACCGATGGGCCCCCAGCTCCAGCGTGCGTTCAACGAGAACCGCCTGGGTCAGCCCATCGAAGACGGACTCGACGAGATCGCCGACCGGATGCAGAGTCCCGACCTCGCCTGGGTCGTCATGGCCATTCGCATCCAACGTGAAGTCGGCGGGAACCTGGCCGAGCTGTTGGACACCGTCGCCGACACGATCGCCCAACGGGAACGGATTCGTCGGGAGATCAGTGCCCTCACCGCCGAAGGCCGCTTGTCGGCCGGGATCATGGGCGTGCTGCCCCTCGGGCTGGCCGCGGTGATCGCGGTGATGAACCCGGGATACCTGACGCCCCTGTTCACGGAACCGATCGGGATCGCGATGGTCTGTGGCGCGGTCCTCATGAACATCGTCGGCTTCATCTGGCTCCGCAACGTCTTGGACATCGAGGTCTGACATGGAACTGCTCATCGCTTTCGCCGCCGCCGCGTCGGTTCTGGTCCTCGCGGTGTACGCGCTCACGAGCGCTTCGAATCGTGCCGAGGCACGCGGGTCGCTTGCTCGGATCGACGGCTACCGGGTCTCCGGCTCGGTCAGCTCGGATCACGAGCCGTTGCTCGACCGGGCCATCGATCCCGTTCGGGAACGGCTCACCGAGACGGCGCGCAAGCACACGCCGGCGGGCTACGCCGAGAACGTCCGGCACAAGCTCGAGCTCGCAGGATCGCCCAAGCGGGTCGACGCCGACCAGTTCCTCATGTTCAAGCTCATCGGCGCGGTCTCCGGCCCGCTGTGGATTCTCGTGGCCTTCGGGCTGCTCGGGATGAGCGGCGGATTGGCGATCATCACGATCGCGCTCCTCTGGGGGATCGCGTTCTTCCTCCCCGACGTGGCGGTGACACGCCGGATCGAGTCACGACAGCACGACATCCGCAAGCAGCTCCCGCAGTTCCTCGACCTGCTCACGATCTCGGTCGAGGCCGGTCTCGGCTTCGACCAGGCGGTCGAGCGCACGAGTGCGTCGGTACCGGGAGCGCTGAGCGAAGAGTTCCAACGGATGCTCCGGGAGATGCGCATCGGCTCGAGCCGCAGCGATGCTCTGCGAGCGTTGGACACACGAACCGACGTGCTCGAGCTGCGTTCGTTCGTCCTCGCGATGTTGCAGGCCGACACCTTCGGCGTGTCGATCGCCAACATCCTCCGGATCCAGGCCGACGAGATGCGCGTGCGCCGGCGTCAGGCTGCTCAGGAGCTCGGCCAGAAGGCCCCCGTCAAGATGCTCCCGCCGCTGGTGTTCTGCATCTTCCCGGCGTTCTTCGTGGTCATCCTCGGACCGGCCGCGATCCGGATCTTCGAGGCCTTCTAGATCGCATATTCGAATGGTCTTTCCGACCTATACCGGCCGGAAAGCGCACGGGCAATACTAACCAAAGGATGCCGGCTATTCGGGCCGGCCAGGGCAACAAGGGGCGAGTCCATACCATGAACCTTTCCATGATCGTCAGCTGGCTGCAGGCCCGGACCTCGAGCGACGAGCAGGGTGCTGCTCTCGTCGAGTACGGCCTTCTCGTGGCACTCATCGCCGTCGTCGCCATCGGCTTCATCGTGACCCTCGGTGGTCAGGTCGCCCAGGCGTTCAACAGCATCACCCAGAGCCTGTAAGCCCAGAACACGAATGACCGAAGCGACCGCCGGCAAGGATGCCGGCGGTCGTTTCGCGTCCGGGCTCATCGTGGATCAGTGGAGCGAGACGTTTCCCAGGCGGACGCCCCTGAGCAAGGCCCACCGTCCCCGCTCTGTCATCCTGGTGCTTCAGGAAGCGGGAAGCGACGCCGAAAGTACGGGGATTGAATGCGCTCGGGCCGGACCGGTTCGGCAACGGCAGCATCGGCGAGTCAGCCGGCCCGGCAATGAGGTTCGCCGCCTCCTCCGGCGGGGTATAGGGGTATACGGGAGCCCACCATGCGCGCACGGGAAGAGAAGAGGAAGAGAAGAAATGGCGACTTCAGAAGAGGAGCGTTGAGGTGACGGCCGGGACCGACGCCGCGATTTCGGTCGTCGTGCCCTCGCGGGATCGCCATGCCCTGCTTCGACGAGCGCTGAGCTCCGTCCTGAGCCAGGACCATCCGGCGGTCGAGGTGATCGTCGTCGACGACGGCTCGGTGGTGGCGATCGACGAACGTACCGTGCCGGAACTCGCGGAGTTCCCCGGGCGAGTCGAGGTGGTCCGCAATGAGCAGTGGAGGGGTGTTGCCGCGGCCCGGAACCGTGGAATCGACGCCGTGGCTACCGAGTTCGTTGCCTTTCTCGATGACGACGACCTCTGGGCACCGACGAAGCTGAGCTCCCAACTCGCGGCGCTGCTGGGCTCTCCGGGTACCGGATGGGCCTGCACCGGGGAGATCGTCGTCGATCCGGAGCTTCGCGTCATACGGGCGAGTGCTCCCCCCGCACTCGACCCGCTCTATCCCCGCCTTCTCGCGTCGAACGTCATTCCCGGAGGCGGGTCCGGGGTGATGGCGAGCACAGATCTGCTCCGTTCCGTGGGCTCGTTCGATCCGAGCCTCTCCGCTCTCGCCGACTGGGATCTCTGGATCCGGTTGGCGGAGCGATCCGGCGTCGCCACCGTTCCCGAGCCGCTCGTGGCCTACGTCGTCGCGCCAGGGAGTCTGGCCCACAACATCGTTCGTTCGCGCGCTGAGCTGGCGAGGCTCCGTGACAAGTACCACGACGACAGGATTCGATGCGGCGTCGCGCTCGACGAACGGTCATTCGAATGGTATTTCGGGGAGCACGAGTTGCGGTCGGGCCGGCGCCTGGCGGCGGCACGGACCCACCTCCGTCTGGCGGCGCGGTACCGATCGTGGAGAGCGCTGCGGGTAGCGCTCGCCGGTACGCTCTGGGGGGGCTTCCAGTCGTTACGTGATCACCGCCACCGGGTCGAGGCGAAGGTACACGCGGAGACCGGGATGTGGCTCGACGACTACCGGACACGGGGCGGCGACCTCGACCCGCTCCACCCGCGCGAGCAAGCGGGGGCCTCACGGTCGCTCAGCCGGCTCCGATCGGACGTCCCATCGCAGCCCGAGTTGCGTGATCCGCTCCGGCCGGTTCTGGGTGTCACCCTCGAGGCGGAAGGTGACCGGGCTGTCGAGCCAGACGAAGGTCTGGTACGCCGTCCCGATCCAGACGGCGACCGAGTAGTCCCCGACGTTGAGCACCGGCGGGATGCTGAGGCGGCCGATGTACCGACCCGGGACACCTCGACCCACTCGCGTGGTGTCTGACCAGGCCTCGTCGATGATCCGAATGCCACGGAGGTTCTGAACGATCACCGAGAAGTCGAGGTCGGGAACGGCGACGCTGATCTCGAAGTGGATCTCGATCGTGATCGGTACGTCTCGATCGAGTCGGCTGGTCGGTACGCCACCCGGTCCCGATACCGATACTCGCAGCAACGCGACGTCCTGCCCGGCCACCGGTTCGTAGTGCGCGACTCCGGTGCGGCGGATTCCGGAGGCGATGTATTGATCGACCACCTCGGTGCTCGGCCCGCGCGCGGCGATCCGACCCTTTTCCAACCAGATCGACGTGGGGCAGAGACGAACGATGGCGTCGAGGTTGTGGCTCACGAAGAGCACGGTGCGTCCGCTGCGTTCGACCTCGGCCATCTTGCCCAGACACTTGCGCTGGAACTCGGCGTCGCCGACCGCCAGGACCTCGTCGACCGCGAGGATGTCGGCATCGAGGTGCGCCGCGACCGCGAACGCGAGTCGGAGGTACATGCCGGACGAGTACCGCTTGACGGGCGTGTCGACGAAGCGTTCGACACCGGCGAATGCGAGGATCTCGTCGAACTGCCGGGAGATCTCGCGCCGTCGCATCCCGAGAATCGCGCCGTTGAGGAAGATGTTCTCGCGCCCGGTGAGCTCGGGGTGGAAGCCGGTCCCGACTTCGAGCAGGGCGCCCACGCGTCCACGGGTGCGCGACACGCCAGTGGTCGGTTCCGTGATGCGGGTGAGGATCTTCAGGAGCGTGCTCTTTCCGGCACCGTTGCGGCCGAGCACACCGACGGCTTCCCCCTCGGCGATCTCCAGATCGACGTCTTGCAGCGACCAGATGTCGCGGAGCTCGTGCGGACGCCGGCCTCGCAACCGGTCGGCAAGGGCTTCGCGGAGCGTGTGTCCCGAAC
>JBBRHS010000215.1:0-5314 GCA_038222385.1 Acidimicrobiia bacterium | reverse complement strand
GGCCGTTCGCTACCAGGGCCGTTCGCTATTCGGCCCGGGCGCAGCGGGTCATGCCGTAGCGGGCGGCAAAGCGGTCGGCGTCGGTACGGATCTGCTCCCCTCGTCGATTCGCCTCGTCGGCCGCCACCACGTCGCCCGCCGCGATCGCCGCGCTCGACACATCCGCCCGGTCGAGCGCCAGGTCGATCTGGGCGAGCCAGCGGCCGTAGTCGCTCGCGTCTTCCGCGGGGGGCACGAGGTCCTGCAACTTCCGGAGCGCCGTACGTTGCCGCGAGGTGACCTTCGCCAGTGCGGCGGCCGTCGCCGCAGTGTCGTCGGGATCAGGGCGGTACATGGCCGCGATGGCGCGGTTCGCCTTCACGCAGATCGCGTTCGCCTGGCGCACGACCTGGGGCTTGGTCAGAGCGTCCGACCCACCTCCCGAGCACGCGACGAGCACCATCGTGAGGAGCGTGGCCGCCGCCGACCAACTGAAGATCGGTCGGAGAGTCGGCCTGCCCACGGGTGGCGAAGGTAGCCGAGGCCGATCGACCGAGTCGGCCCACCTACGCTGTCGGGGATGGGAGAACGGGTCGCGGGCGCGCTGTGGTGGACGACTCCCGAGTTGGTGCTCGCGCTCGACGCACACCTCGGCCTTCCGGTCGACAGCTACCTCAACGGGTCCCAGACCTGGCTCGTCGAAGACGGTCCCCTGACGCTCGAGTGGCGACTCCACCCCGTCGGCGCGTTCTCGCTCCCGAAGGGGTTCTCGCACTACGACCTCTGGGAGCAGGTCGTGGCCCAGCTCTCGACGGGAACGTCTGCCGACGATCTCGTGCTCGGCGACGGGACGCGAGCGCTCACCGCACTGTGGGACGGCCTCGAGTGCTACGTGGTCTTCGGCGACGACATCGAGCCTGCGAACCTCCTCCGCCGGACGACTGAGACCCTGGGTCTCACCCCCGATCTGTGCGGACTCGTCCACCACCAGTCGGTCGGCGACCTCTGGGAACGATCGAAGGGATCGGTGTCGATCGTGCAGCTCCTCGCCGATCAGCTGCAGGGATAGGAGAAGCAGCGGAGCCGGCGGACATGCGGCGCGGTGCGAGCACGGGTGGGCGGTCGAGCCGGCGCAGCGGATTCGACCATCAAGATGGATCGCTGCGCCAGGGTGGGGTGCGGGGCGGGTCGAAGTCGGCCGGGCGGACCTCACCGTCTATCGCCGCGAACGCGAGGTCGACCCAGCGGTCGGCGCCCGCGAGGGGCCACGGCAGCGCGTCGCGGGAGAAGAACCCGACCTGGCGCGTCTCGAGCGGATGCCCTCGGAGCTCCCCGCCGGTCATGCGGCAGTGGAACACCAGCGAGTACAGCGGCATCCGGGCGAACCCGAGCCGGAGCCCGTCGAACACGCCGATCAGCGACACCGGCTCCACCTCGATCCCCGTCTCTTCCTCCACTTCCTTCATCGCGACCTCCGACGGCGAGTACCCGACGTCGGCCCAACCGACGGGATACAGCCACACCCCGGAGTCGGCCCGTTGTGTGAGCAGGATCTCACCTGCGTCGTTCCCGACCACCGCCGCGACCGCACATCGCGGCGTGATGTAGCCGCCGACACCCTCTCCCACGGTGTCGAGCCACTCCTCGTAGAGCACGTCGGCCTCGACCTCGTCGATCGCGGCGGCCCGGATGTCGCACGCGACGCGGAGCACCTCCTCGAATCGTTCGCGCTCGTAGAGGCTCTCGGTGAAACCGAGCCCGGTCCGGGCGATGCCCGACAATGTCTCCGCCCACCGGAGCATGTCGGACGCGTTCGGCGCGTGGGAAGAGTGCGGTTCGGTCACACGGTGAGACTACGTTCCCCCGACCACTCCGAACCGAGGACCCACGCTCAGCTCGCCGGGCGTCGCTCGCGTCGCATGAGTGCCGCGCCCGGGATTCGGAGCGTCGGCCCGCCGCCGGCGAGGAGCGCCCCGATCTCGTTCGCGGGACGGGGCGGGGAAAAGAAGAAGCCCTGGACCTGCTCACAGCCGAGCTCGACGAGCGCGGCCAACTGACCTTCCGTCTCGACCCCCTCACCGACCACGGTGAGACCCAGCGCCCGGCCGAGGCTCACCACACCCGCGACGATGGCGGAGTCTTCGGGGTCGCGGCCGAGTCCGTCGACGAACGAACGGTCGACCTTCACCGAGTCGATCGGGAACCGCTTCAGGTACCCGAGTGAGGAGTAGCCGGTCCCGAAGTCGTCCATGCTCAGCCGCACGCCGAGCTCCTTGAGCTCGGTGAGGGTCTTGAGCGCGGGACCGGTGTCGTCGAGCAGCACGCTCTCGGTGATCTCCAGACACAGGTTGGTCGCGGGAAGGGCCGATCGGGCCAACGCGGATTCGACCGTCTCGACGATGCCGGGATGTGAGATCTGCTTTGCCGAGAGGTTCATCGCCACGACGACATTCGGATCGATGCGGGCGTCCTTGCGCCATTCTCCGTACTGACGGCACACGTCGCCCAGCACCCAGGCACCGAGCGGCACGATCAGACCCGTCTCCTCGGCCAGCGACACGAAGTCCTGCGGCGCGACGAGTCCGCGTTCGGGATGCTGCCACCTGACCAACGCCTCGACCCCGACGTAGCGCGCCTCGGCGATCGACACGATCGGTTGATAGAAGAGCCGGAACTCGTGGCGCTCCAACGCTCGGTGCAGCGCGCTCTCGGTCTCGAGTCGCTCCCGCGCGCGAGCACGCATACCCTCGTCGAACAGCTCCCAGCGGGCCTTGCCGCGCGCCTTCGCCCGATACATCGCCGCGTCTGCGTCGCGCAGCAGGTCTTCGGGGAGCTCAGGGCTCCCCGCGGCGAGCGCGATCCCCACGCTCGCCGAGAGGAACCGTTCCTCGCCGTCGGGCCGGAACGGGAGACGCAACGCTTCGAGGAGGCGCTCGGCGACCTCGATCGCGTGCTGCTTGGCGTCGGGACCACCGAGATCCTCACAGAGCACCGTGAACTCATCGCCACCGAACCGGGCCAGCGTGTCACCCGGTCGCAACACGCCCCGCAGTCGTTGACCCACCGCGACCAGCAACTCGTCACCGTGATCGTGGCCGAGACTGTCGTTGTAGTTCTTGAACTCGTCGAGGTCGAGGAAGAGCACCGCGGTCGCGTTGCGCTTCCTCCGGGCTCGGGCCAGCGCAAGGGTGAGGAACTCGAGGAAGAGAGCTCGGTTGGGCAACCCGGTGAGCGGGTCGTGGTGGGCCTGGAACTCGAGCTGGGTCTCCGAGGCCTTGCGCTCGATTGCGATCGCCCCCAGGTGCACGAGGTTGTCGACCACAGCACGGTCGGCAGCCGTCGGCTCGCACGGTTCGCGCCAGTACACCGCGAAGGTCCCGAGGACTCGTCCGTCACTCGACGCGAGGATCGGCGTCGACCAGCAGGCTCGGAGTCCGTTCTCGTCCATCAGCTCGCGGTACGACTCGAAGAGCGGGTCCTCGCGCGAATCGGTGACGACGACCGCTTCACGTCGGGACGCGGAGGTGCCGCACGATCCGACACCCTCTGCGATCGGGATGCCTGCGGTCAGGGCTGCGACCATCGACTCGGGCAGACTCGGCGCGGCCGACGGGTGGAGTTCCGATCCGGTGCCGTCGACGAGCATCACCGAACAGATCGAGTCGGCGACGTTGTCCTCGACCAGTCCGCACACCGCGGTGAGCGTGTCGACGAGCGAGTCTCCCTTCGCCACCATCTCGAGCACCCGCGCCTGGGCCGCGACCTGCGACTCGGCCCGGGTGCGCTCGGTCACGTCACGCGTGGTGACGACGATCCCCTCGACCGCGGGATCATCGAGCAGGTTGTTGGCGATGGCTTCGACGTATCGCAAGGAGCCGTCGCGGTGGCGGAGCCGGAAGGGAATGGGCCCGGTCCGGCGCCCCGCGACCTGCTCCCCCATCCGCTCGTAGAGCTGGTCGCGATCGTCGGCGTGCACCCGCGCCATCGGATCGGTCCAGCTCTCGTCGCCGTCTTCGAAGCCGAACAGCCGGTTCGCGGCGGGGCTCGTGTAGACGAGCGTTCCATTGGCATCGACGACCGTGATCACGTCGGAGAGGTTCTGCACCAACGCCCGGAGCCGCTCCTCGTTCTGGCGGACCCGCTCCTCGGCACGGGTGTGGTCGGTCACGTCGTGCGCGGTCACGATCACGCCGTTGACCGCCGGCTCGTCGACGAGGTTGTTCGCAACCGCTTCGATGGTGCGGTAGGTGTCGTCGGCGGCGCGGAGCCGGAACCGCTCGGGGCCGGTCAGGCCGGGTGTGACGAGCGCCCGACCGAACACCTCGGTGATCCGGTCGAGATCGTCGGGGTGCACCCGCTCGAGGCCATCGGCGCCGAGCCCGAAACCCTCGGGAAGGCCGAGCACCCGCGACCCGGCCGGGCTCGCGTAGCGGACCGAGCCATCGGCGTTGATCACGCTGACCATGTCGGAGCCGTGTTGCACGAGGGCTCGGAAGCGCTCCTCGCTCTCGCGCAATGCCCCGACCGCTTCACGGGCTTCCGTCACATCGCGCGAGTTGATCACCACTCCGCCGACGTCGGGATCGCCGCGCAGATCGGTCGCGGTGATCGACATCCAGCGCCACGCGCCGTCGAGACGGCGCATCCGCATCTCGAAGGTCCCGGACCCGCCCGATGTCACCCGTTCCAGCGCAACCGCGCCTGCGTCGATCTCGTCGGGATGGAGGAGTTCGACCAGGCTGTCGGCGGAGGCATTCACGAGATCCAAGCCGGTGAAGCGCTTCACCGAAGGGCTCGCGTACGTCACGATCCCGGCGTCGTCGTAGACCACGAGGAAGTCCGACGCGTGGTGCAGCAAGGCCTTGAAGCGCTCTCGATTCGCGCGAAGCCCGTCTTCGGCCGACTTGCGGGCAGTCACGTCGACGATGACACCCATCGCGGAGACGACACGACCCTTGGCGTCGCGGACCGGGGCGAGCGACAACACCGCGTCGACGACGCGTTCGTCCCGGGTGCGGAGGGCGATCTCGAGTTCCTTGATGCGCTCCCCCTCGAACACCCGCTTGATCAGACCCTCGACGGTGGGCAGCGCCTCGTCGGGAACGAAGGGCGGGTGACGTCCGAGCACCTCGCCGGCCGACCACCCGAACAACTCCTCGCATGCGTTGTTCCAGAGTTGTACCGACAGGTCGATCTCGACCGAGTAGATCGCGAGCGGTGATGCCTGCACGAGCGCAAGCAGCGCGGAGTCACTCCTCGCACGGGCATCCTCGGCGCTTCGTCGTTCAGTGACATCCTGCGAGTTGGTGACGATGCCGTGCACCGACGGATCGTC
>JBBRHS010000214.1:0-5316 GCA_038222385.1 Acidimicrobiia bacterium | reverse complement strand
GCGGCGAAGCCGTCCGATCGCACGGGCCGCGTCGTCGTCGAACTCGACCGTCGTCCGCATGGTGAAAGGTTAGCACTTTCGTGTAGCAAAGCCTGCACGCACGTGCGACAGCCCGCGCCCCTCGGCTGTCTGGGAGAATCGTCGCGTGATCGCCTTCGACGAGTGGGCCGCCGACGCCACGCTGCTTCCAGTGGGTGAGGTGTCGGTCGCACTCCAGGACCGAGGACCCCGATCCGCGCCCGTGCTCACCTACTGCCACGGGTACCCGTCGTCGACCCACGACGCCGCCGACGTGTTCAACCGGCTCGACGACTGGCGGTTGGTGGCGATCGACTTCATCGGGTTCGGGGCATCCGACAAGCCGCGCGGCTCCCCGTTGACCATCCACCGCCAGGCCGA
This sequence comes from Acidimicrobiia bacterium, assembly GCA_038222385.1. GTDB lineage: Bacteria > Actinomycetota > Acidimicrobiia > IMCC26256 > JANYLB01 > JANYLB01. Next base: position 4,917 of record JBBRHS010000214.1, on the reverse strand, counting down.
CGCCGTCGAAGCGGCATGGGCCCACGCCGGTGTCACGGCGACGGTGTTGCAGTGTCACGACTACGGAGTCTCGGTCGGTCAGGAGCTCCTTGCGCGTCGGGCCGACGGCGTGCTCGACGTCGACGTCACCGCGGTGGTCTGGCACAACGGCGGCCTCTACCCCGATCTGCACCGCCAGACCGTCGGTCAGCAGATGCTCCGTGACCCCGAGCACGGCGCCGAGGTGGCGGCCGCGATGACCGAGGAGCTGTTCGCCGGTGGGATCGGAGTGACGTGGGGAACCCGGGTTCCCATGACCGACGAGGTGATCCACGAGATGTGGGTCGGGATGTCGCGCAACGGGGGTGCAGTGATGGCGCACGAGTTGCTCCACTACATCGACGACCGCCGCGAGCATGCCGACCGTTGGCGCGCTGCGCTCGAGGGCAACGGCCTGCCGCAGACCTTCGTGTGGGGTGACCTCGACCCGGTCTCGGGCGCGCACGTGATGGAACGGCTGCGCGAACGGCTTCCCGACGCGACGATGGTCCCGCTCGCCGACGTCGGTCACTGGCCGCCGCTCGAGGCGCCCGACGAGGTCGTCGCCGCGGTCGAGTCGCACCGACCCGCCTGATCCCTCGTCGAAGTCAGGTCTCCTCGGCGGCATCGCCGGGAGCCGGTCCGCCGCTGGTGTCCCACCCTCCGGGCAGGCTGGGAGTCCATGGATGGATACCGACCCCGCACCCACCGATCCCAAGCCCCGCACCTCCACGTCGTCGATCCCGATGCCATCGATCCCGACTTCGACGATCCCGACTCGCTCGGGAGACCCGGGGATCGAGACGAAGATCTGCTGAGTCGGCTCGACCCCGCCGTGGGCGGCCGAGGCGCGCTCTGGAGCCTCGATGCGGAGCCAATCCCCGACGAGCCGTTCGACTGGTCGGCCGTCGTCACGGGCGACCGAGCGCTCGTCTCGACCCTCCTCGAGCTCAGCGATGAGGGGTGCGAGGCGCTGCTCGACACCGAGTTCCGCACGATCGCGCGTCGTGTGCTTGCCCGGATCGCCCGCAACGACCCCCGGGCGCTGCGGCGGGCAACGAACGCGGCGCGCACCGCGGCCGCGCTCGTCTGGCTCGCGGGCCAAGCAAGCAGCGAGTTCGGCCGGCACCGCCGTCGTCGGAGCGGTGCGCTCTGGGAATGGTTCGGTGTCGGTTCCAGCGTCGACCGGGGTCGGTCCCTGATGCGCGCGCTGGGTCCCCTGCCCGAGCCGAGCTGGTTCTGGGCGTGGGGAGATCCCCAACCGCTCGGCGACGCGGATCTGCTCCACTCGTCGTACCGGGCCGGGTTGATCCGTCAGCGCGACGCGTTGGCGCGGATCGACGAAGGACGGAAGCCGTGGACCGTTTCCCCGGACGAGCGTACGGCGCGGGTGCGCACCGAATTGGTACGACCGGTCATGGCTGCAAAGGGGCTCCTCGACGGAACCTCGCGCGCGCTCGTGACCATCGGGCTCGGACGCCACATCGACGACGCCAACTACTACGCGATGAGCATCCCGTCGGTGCACGACCTGATCGTGATGCTCCAACGAGCGCTCGAGGAGGCCCCGCCGGATGCTCCGACGTGAGAATCCGGGCGGCCGGCACCGATACCGTCCAATACACGCCGAGGACGCGCTACGTGTACGATTGGTGTATGAGCAGGGTACGAACGAACATCGAAGTCGAAGACACCTACGTGCGAACGATCATGGACCGCTTCGGCGTCCATACCAAGACCGAAGCGGTCGATCTCGCACTTCGTCACCTCGCCGGTCAGCCGATGACGCGCGAGGAGGCGCTGGCGATGCGGGGCGCACACGCGATCGACGAGATCCCGGCCGACGCCTCGCCGACCCGTGCGGTGTGATTCTGGTCGACACGTCGGCGTGGGTGGAGTTCGACCGAGCCACCGGCAGTCCCGTCGATGAGCGCCTGAGCGAGCTCATCGCTTCCGATGGCGCAATCGCGGTCACCGAGCCGGTGATCATGGAGGTGCTCTGCGGCGCGCGCAGCGATGAGCGAGCGCGCGATCTCCGGCGGCTCCTCCTGCGGTTCGACCTCTTGCGGTTCGACGGCACAGTCGACTGCGAAGCAGCCGCGCGAATCTACCGAGCGTGTCGGCGCGTGGGAGTCACCCCCCGTGGATTGACCGACTGCATGATCGCGTCGGTTGCCCAGCGAACCGGTGCCACATTGCTCGCGCTCGATTCGGACCTCGATCGAATCGCCGGTGTCGTCGGCATCGAGATGGACGTGGTGTCTCGGGACCCGCGCCGACGGTAGCGTCACGGCCGATGGCGACCATCGACGATGCGGCACGGATCGCGCTCGGGATGCCCGAGGTCACCGAAGGTGAGCGCTACGGCCATCGCACCTGGTCCGTCGCCGGGAAGGCGTTCGCGTGGGACCGACCCTTCAGCAAGGCCGACATCAAGCGTTTCGGCGATGTCACGCCTCCCGACGGACCGATCCTCGCCGTCGCGGTCGAGGACCTCGGCGACAAGGAAGCGGTGCTGGCGGCATCGCCCGCCGGGTTCTTCACGATCCCGCACCTCGACGGCTACGCGGCCGTCCTGATCCAGCTGCGGAAGGTCGGTGAGCGGGTCCTGGGGGAGGCGATCGTCGACGGCTGGCTCGCGTGTGCCGCCCCGGACCTCGCCGACTCGTACGTGAAGCGCAAGCGGCGGTCGACCTGAGCCGGGCGGACACGGCGTGGAAGGATTCGCCCACCAGTTCGGGATGCCCTGCTCCCGGCGTACGCATGGAGAGGACGAAGAAGCGATGATCCGGCTCAGCGTGTTCTATCCGACGACCGAAGGCGCGTCCTTCGACCACGACTACTACCGCGACAAGCACGTGCCGCTCGCGGTGAAGACGTGGGGTCTCGACGGCGCGGAGATCGACAAGGGCATCGACGGCCCGTACGTCGCCGCGGTGCACTTCACGTTCGATTCGCTCGACGCGCTCGGTGCGGCGATGGGAAGCGCGGGCACCGCCGATGTGATGGCCGACGTCGCGAACTACACGACGATCGCGCCAGTCATGCAGACGAGCGAGATCCTCGACTGACCGACCCGTCGCCGATCAGTCGAAGATCTTCGCGACCGCAGTCTGGGAGGCGACGGCGAGCAGCTGGCCGTCGGCCGACCAGAGTCGCGCCGCGCCGTGCACGTAGCCCGAGTCGGCCAGGTGCGGCTCCGTGTCGATGAGGATCCAGTCGGTTCCCGGCGACGGCGCCTTGCCGAATCGGATGCTGTTGTCGAGGCTCGTGCCTCCGCCGTTGCGCCCGGCGGCCCGCAGGACCGCGCTCGGGACGAAGTCGCCGAGGTAGGCGACGGTCATGCGGCTCTGGTGGCTCGCCTTCATGCGGGCCCAGAGCATCCCGGATCCGTCGGCGCCCGTTGCCACTCGGAACTCCGCCGTCGCGAACGGGCCTCGAGCCGTGACCGTCTCGGCCGGCACCGGGAACGCGGGCTCCCAAGGGGAGCACTCGTCGGGACCCGGGAGGCTCGGCATCGATCCCAGCGCGGCACCGAAGGCGTCGTCGCGTGTCCGTGCCGTCGAACCGAGCGCGAGGAACACGATCCGGTCGCCGGTGGTCGCGGTGACCCGGGCCTGGGTCGTGTTGTGACCCGTCGCGAGCACCTCGACGTGGCAGTCGATCAGATCGCCGACCTCCGCGGTCCCGACGAACTGCACTGTCGCCCACAACGTGTTGCGTGCTGTCTCCGCCTCGAGCGCGGCGATGGCAGCCGCGAGCCCCGCGCCACCGAAGAGTCGCCCGTCGAACCGGGCCAGCTCGGGCGTCAGGTCGAACGTGAAATGACCGCCGGATGTCTCGTGCAGCTCGAGCAAGGCCTGAGTCTCGCCGACGCCATGGCGCGCGCGCCGCATCGGCCCTCCGTGACGGTGCCCGAAGGACAGGGCGTCTCCGACGACCGTGAGGATGACGAGCACGGGCTGGCCTGACAGGAACTTCACGTTCGCTTCACGGTGCGGGAACGGTTCCTCGGCTCTGATGGCGTGATGCCGAGGATCCCCGCCCTTCTCCGGACCAACCGATCGCCACTCGCGGCGGTCGGGGCGTTGCTCGTCGCCGTGGTCGCCGCCGCCTGCTACCCACCGGTGCCGCCCGGTGCCGACTTCTCGGTGCGCTCCGCCCAGGTCCTGTCGGGACCGACGAACGAAGACGAGATCGACGGGGTCGCCGCTGCGCCCGACGGTTCGGCCTACGTCACCGGGAAGTTCGAGGGCACCGCAACCTTCGGAGGAACGTCGCTCGTGAGCGCCGGTGCTGCCGACATCCCGCTCGCCCGCGTCGATCCGCTCGGGCGGGTGGTGTGGGCGCAGCGCTTCGGCGGCCCGGGTGAGGACAACTTCTTCGACATCGACGCCACGAACGGTCGGGCGGTCGCGACCGGATGGTTCTCGGGGACGGTCGCGTTCGGCTCCGTTACCTTGACCGCCTCGGGCCCGTCGGACTGCGTCGTCGCGACGTTCCGGCCCGACGGCTCGACGCTGTGGGCGCGCGCGTTCGGTGGCCCGGGCCGCGACGGATGCAACGAGGTCGTCGTCGAGTCGAGCGGAACCGTGACCACCTCGATCGACACCGAGGGTGGTTGGACGCCCTTGGGCGACAGCGCGATCCCGATGCTCGGAGCGTCCGACACCGTGCTCATGCGCCTCGGTCCCGACGGGTCGCCGTCGTGGATGCGCCGGGCCGGAGGGTTAGGCGCGCAGCGGGGCAAGGCGCTGGCGGTGGCGCCCGACGGTGCGGTGTCGTTCGGTGGCGACACGACGGGGCCGTTGACCATCGCCGCCACGACGACGCCGCTCCCGGCCGGGGGTGGCACGCGCGACGCGTGGCTCTCCCGGTGGTCGCCGACGGGCACGCTCC